>NZ_JBGLYK010000060.1:0-27848 GCF_047304025.1 Pseudomonas sp. Pseusp97
TTGCGCGCGGGCCATGGCGGCGTCGATCTTCGCTTTCTTCAGCGCCGCTTCGTCCGTAACAGGCGCAGCCGCGGGCGCTGGCTCCGCGATGGCGCCCTGCGCTTCGGCTGTCGCCAGAGCGGCCTTGGCCTCCTCGGCGGCGACGCGCAGCTCGGTGACCTGGCTGCGCAGTTGTTCGGTGTCGTGGGCGGCCAGTTGTTTCTCGGCTTTCTTCAGCGCGACCTGGGCCATGCTTGCCTCGATCTTCAGACGCTTGAGCTGGTCGGGCGCATTGCCCACGGCCTTCTCGGCCTTCACTCGTTCGATCACCGATTGCGCGGCCGGCGCGGCAGGCGCTTGCACTTCAGGCTGGTGTGCCTGCACGCGGGCGGCACGCTCCTGGCGAGCCAGACGGTCGGCAGTGCGTTGCTCCTCCTCGCGACGCAGGCGCTCCTGGCGTTGCTCGAAGCGCAGGCGCCAGTGCTCGGCCTTCAGCTGGCGTTGTTCCAGGTCGCGGATCTCGGCTTTGGACGCCCGGTAGTACTGCACCAGCGGAATGCTCGACGGGCAGACGTAGGCGCAGGCGCCGCACTCGATGCAGTCGAACAGGTCATGCGCCATCAGCTGGTCGTGGTCTTCGGCGAAGAAATACAGCTGCTGCGGCAGCAGGCTGGCGGGGCAGACCTGCGCGCAGTCGCCACAGCGGATGCAGGGCATCTCCGGCGGCGGTGGCGGAAGTTCCTCGCGGGTGGCGGCCAGCAGGCAGTTGGCGGTCTTGATCAGCGGCACGTCCAGCGAGGGCAGGGCGGCGCCCATCAGCGGCCCGCCAAGCAGCAGGCGGTCCAGCCTGGCCTGGTCGAGACCGGCGAACTCCAGCAGCTCGACCACCGGCGTGCCGAGCAGCGCTTCGACGTTGCACGGACGCGCCAGCGCGGCGCCGGTGAGGGTGGTGATGCGCGAGATCAGCGGCCGCCCGCGCAACACGGCATCGGCCACAGCAACGGCGGTGCCGACGTTCACGCAGAGCATGCCGATGTCCGCCGGCAGCCCGCCGGCAGGGACTTCGCGACCGGTGAGAAGCTGGATCAGCTGGCGCTCGCCGCCAGAGGGATAGCGGGTCGGCACCGCTTGCAGGCGGATCGACCGCTCGCCGATGGCGGCCTGCACGGCGGCGATCGCCTCGGGCTTGTCGTCCTCGATGCCGAGCAGCACCTGCTGCGGCTGGAGGATGTGCATCAATACTTCGATGCCTTCCACCAGTTCGGTGGCGCGCTCGCGCATCAGCAGGTCGTCGGCGCTGATATAGGGCTCACACTCGGCGCCGTTGATGATCAGGGTGTGCAGGTCGTCCTGGGCGCGGGCGGCCAGCTTGGCGGCGGTGGGGAAGCCGGCGCCGCCCAGACCGGCGATGCCGGCCTGGCGAATGCGCTGCAGCAGTTCGACCCCGGAGAGGGACGCGTACTGGGTCTCGGGTTTCAGCGTCGTCCACTCGTCCCGGCCATCGCTGTCGATGACGATGGCGGCCACCGACAGGCCGGAGCTGTGTGGATAGGGTTGCTCGCTGATCTCCACTACGGTGCCGGAGGTCGGCGCATGCAGCGCGGCGCTGATGGCGCTGCCGGCCTCGGCGATCAGCTGGCCCTTGAGTACGCGCTCGCCGACTTCGACGCACGGCACGGCGGGCTCGCCAATATGTTGCTGCAGCGGAATTACCAGTCGGCGCGGCAACGGCGGCTGCTGAATCGGCAAGGCGGTGGATTGCTGCTTGTTGGCCGGCAATTGCAGGCCGCCGGGGAAATTCCAGACCTGTGCGTTCATGCTGCCTGCTCCCGGTCGGTCTGGATCAGCCGGCCCCGGGGCAGCGGCCATTTCCAGTCGGCGACTCGCAGCGGCAGGTCGCGCATCTCGATGCAATCCACCGGGCAGGGCTCCAGGCACAGGTCGCAGCCGGTGCATTCGTCGGCTATCACCGTGTGCATCAGCTTGGCCGCGCCGACGATGGCGTCCACCGGGCAGGCGCGGATGCACTTGGTGCAGCCGATGCACTCGGCTTCGCGGATGTAGGCCACGCGTGCCGGAGTTTCTTCGGCGGCGTCCAGCGGCAATGGCTCGACGTCCAGCAGTTCGGCGAGGGCGGCGATGGTCGCGGCGCCGCCGGGCGGGCACTTGTTGATCGCGTCGCCCTCGGCGATGGCCTGGGCGTAGGGCTTGCAGCCGGCGTAGCCGCACTGTCCGCACTGGGTCTGCGGCAGCAGGTCGTTGATCTGCCCGGCGACGGATTCGTCGGCGACTTTCACTCGTGCCGCCTGCATGCGCAACGCCACGGCCCCGGCGAGGCCGGCCAGGATGATCAGCAGCGCCGCGATCATGGCTTGAGCAACCCGCTGAAGCCCATGAATGCCAGCGACATTAGCCCGGCGGTAATCATGCCGATGGCCGCGCCCTTGAACGGCTTGGGCACGTCGGCGAGGGCGATGCGCTCACGCAGGGCGGCGAACAGCACCAGCACCAGGGTAAAGCCCAGCCCGGCGCCGAAGCCCTGGAAGGTGGATTGCAGGAAGCCGAATTCGGCGTTGCGCACATTCAGCAGCGCCACGCCGAGCACGATGCAGTTGGTGGTGATCAGCGGCAGGAAGATGCCCAGTGTTTGCGCCAGTAGCGGGCTGGTCTTCTTCACCAGCAGCTCGGTGAACTGCACCACCACGGCGATCACCAGGATGAAGCCGATGGTGCGCAGGTACTCCAGGTCCAGCGGCTGCAGCACGTAGCGTTGCAGGATGTAGCTCGCCGCCGAGGCGAGGGTGAGCACGAAGGTGGTCGCCAAAGCCAGCGCCAGCGCCGTCTCGATCTTGCGCGAAACGCCCATGAACGGGCAGATGCCGAGGAATTGCACCAGCACGAAGTTGTTGACCAGGATGGCGCTGATCAGGATCAGGGCGAGTTCGGTCATGGCTGGCGACCGGTGCGCAGGCGTGGGTTGTTCATGCTCAGATGCCGCTGATCAGCAGGTCGATGGCGGCGATGATCTCCAGGCGCAGGTGCGCCAGGCTGCCCACCGGCTCGCCCAGCTCGCGACGGGAAATACCGGCCATCTGCGGAGTCAGCAGCAGGAGCGTCTCATCGCCGACGCGTACTTCCGGCATCAGCCGATTGATCCCGGCCAGCCCCTTGGCGCGGCTGAGCGGGATGACCATGCGCGTGTTCAGGGAGGCGAGCAGGTCGCTCTGCACGTCCAGCAGCAGCGGGACTGCCTCGCGGGTGCGCGGATTGGCGTTGCGGTAGAGGTCGAACTGCTTCATCAGAAGCTCCGCAATCCATCGCTGAACACGCCGGTTTCCTCGACATGCTGGTTGTAGGTTTCGATGGCTTCGCGGTTCTGCTCCAGCCAGCGCTGGCCCAGGCGCTCCTTGACCACGTCGGCCAGCGCCTCCTCCAGCACCGCCGAGAGGTTCACGTCCAGTTCCCGGGCCTGTTTCAGCAGGTCGCTGTTGAGGCTGAGGTTGGTGGCTTTCTTCGGCGCCTGGGGGTCATAGGTCGTGTGCATGGGCACCTCCACGGTAGATGCGCATAGGTTATGCGCATTACCGGTCAGGGACAATCTTCCCGCGCGGTAAATCAGTTGCGATGGCAGGGCGGCGGGAGGAATATCGGCGGCTGCCGAACCCGCCCGGTTTTCCCCACGGACCTGCCCATGCCCAGAAGCTTCACCGCCCTCTGCCTGCTGTTCTCCAGTGCGCTGGCCTCGGCCGCCCCTTTCAACACCGCTGACCTGATCGGTTGGCCGCGGATGAATGTCGCCGACTTCGCCTGCCTGCTGGAGCAGCGCACCGGCCATGCCGACGCGCAGTTCAGCTGCGCCGCCAGCAGGAAGCTGAGCGACTGGGGGGACGCCTGCCATGCCACGGATATCAGCTACGCCGGTCCGCAGCTACCGGAAGCGCTGGTGCGCCAGATCGATTCGCGCATCGCGGCGGTGGACCTGGACTGGGAGTTCGGCCGCCTGCAGTCGGTCAACGTCACCTTCGACAGGATCATGACTGCCGACGAAGTCGCCGATATCTTCCCGGAGGTGAACCTGGACGACCCCACTTCACGGGCCAACCTGAGCAATGCCTCGCTGCAGGATTGCGCCGAGGATGCATCGTGCCTGTATCTGGAAGGCTTCGAGCATCTGGGAGCGGCGGATGTGGAGTGTGAGGATTCCCCTCAATAGGTCATGCAGGCGGCGTTGAGCAATCCCACGCACAGCGAGGCGCCGCCGAGGAATACACCGTGGGCCAGGGTATTGCTTTCGATGCCGCCCTTGAGCTCCGGCACCAGCCGCGACAGCCCGAGGAACACCAGTACCTGCACTAGCATGGCGATCACTCCCCAGACCAGCATGTCGACCAGGCTGACGCTGTGGGCGATGGCGCTCGCCAGTGGCAGGGCGAAGCCCAGCAGGGTACCGACCAGGGCCACGGCGGCGCTGATGTTGCCCTGGCGGATCAGCTGGATTTCCGCGTAGGGCGTCAGGCGAATGTAGAGGCGGGTGAACAGGCCGAACAGGCCGATGGCGGAGGCAAAGTAGGCGAGGAAGTTGGGCAGGGTCTGCAGCAGGTTCATGGCGGATCCTTCAGACGAAATAGTGGGGAACGAAGCGGCTGCTGTCGCGGGTGATGGCGCTGGCGTCCTCGCGGATGCCCAGGCCGGCGGCCTGGCCGTCGATCACCCAGCAGCCGAGCACGGCGTAGTTGCCATCGTGGTTGGCCAGCGGCGCATAGCCCTGGTAGATGCAGGGCGCGTCGGCGTGGGGGCCGTCGCTTTCCAGTTGCAGGTCGCCGACGACGATGCGGATGTTCTCGCCTTCGCGCGAATACAGCGGCTTGCGCACGTAAGCGCCGGGGATGTCCTGGCGGTAGCTGGCCGGTAGCAGGTTCGGGTGATTCGGGTTGAGCTTCCAGAGGATCGGCAGCATGGCCTTGCTCGACATCAGCAGCTTCCACGCCGGCTCCAGGAAGCGGATGTCGCTGCGCTCCAGGTGTTCGGCGAAGCTGTCCTGCAGCAGCCATTCCCAGGGGTAGAGCTTGAAGCAGTGGCGGATGTCCTGCTCGTACTGGTCGATGAAGGTGCCGCGCCCGGCGTGGTGGCCGATGAACTCCAGCGGCAGGTAGCGCGTGGGCAGCCCGGCCTGGTGCGCGGTGTCGAGCAGGTAGAGGGCGTTGCCGGTGTCTTCCTCGTGGCCGTCGATGGCGGTGAAGTGCAGCAGGCCGTCCGGGGTGATGGCCTTCCAGCGCGCGATCAGCTTCTCGTGCAGCGAGTTGAACTGGTCGGCGGCCGGGTTCACGTCGTTCAGCCACTGCCACTGCACCACGCTGGCTTCCAGCAGGCCGGTGGGGGTGTCGGCGTTGTACTCGAGCATCTTCGGCGGGCCTTCGCCGTTCCAGGCGAAGTCGAAGCGGCCATAGAGGCTCGGGTCCTGGCGGTTCCAGGAACGGATGATTTCCTCGCGGGCACCCGGCGGCAGCTGGAAGGGCTCGAAGTGTCCGGTGCGGATCACCCATTCCACGCATTCCAGGTAGCGCTGGTGCAGGTCTTCGCTGGCGGCTTCCAGCGTCTCGATCTGTTCGAGGCTGAATTCGTAGGCCACCGATTCGTCCCAGTACCGGCCGTCGATGCTGTGGAAGGTGAAACCGACCGCCTCGCAGCGCTCGCGCCAGTCGGCGCGCGGCGTCATGGCCAGGCGACGCATCAGCCGCCCCCGGAGAAGCGCGCGCCGGAGTGGCCGAAACCACCGCGGGTGACCAGCTGGCGCGACTGTACCTGGTAGTTCTGCGCGGTTTTCGGTCGCGAGCCATCTTCGTAGCTCGGCCCGCGGTAGCGCCCGGAACTGCTGCCGGTGTAACTGCCGCCACCGCTCCTGCTGGTGGATTCGGGCTCGCAGGCGTTGGGCGTGGCGCCCCAGTCCTTCAGGCAGTCCTCGCGGTTGGCGTAGAGGTCGCGGTACACCGGGTTGTGGTGCAGCACGTTGTAGAGCAACCCGCCGGTGAGCAGGGTCGTGAAGACGATATTGGACTTCTTCATGTTGGCTTAGCGGGGCGCCGGGATCCGAGCTTTCGCCAGAGCCAGCGCAGGGCCAGGCCGGCGATGAGCAGCACCACCAGTAGCGGCAGGCCGAAAGCGGCCACCTGAATGGCGTTGACGGTGCCGTCGGTGAGTTCGTCGAGGGAGTTGCCGAAGGCCTTGCCGATGCGTGACCAGCGGCCGGTGGGCTGGTACTCGCTGGCGAAGTCCAGAGTCAGCAGGTTGGTCGATAGGCGCCGTTGCTGCTGGGCCGAGTCCTGGCGGGCGGCGTGCAGTTGCTGCTCGACCTCGGCGGTGGCCTTGGCCAGGGCCAGCAGGTCGCTGACGCTCATCTCCTTGCGGCCCTGGAAGCCTTGCAGGGTCTGGTATTCGCGCTCCAGCCGGTCGCGCAGCTGCTGGTTGTCGCTGACGGCCTGGGCGAGGTCTTCGGCGCGGGTGCTGCGGCTCTGCAGTTGTCCGCCTTCTGCCGCGAGGGCGACGAGTTTTTCCACGCCATCGGGGACGATGCGCACGACGAGGTGTGCATTGCGCATCTGGCTGTCGCCGCTCTGCTCGATGGCGATCAGCTCGCATTGGCCGAAGCGGTCCTGGGTGCAGGCATCGCGGGTGGCGGCCAGTTGCGCGTCGATGCGCTCGCTGGCCAGGCGGATGCCGACCTGGTGCTCATAGGCGAGGAAGGAGCCGGCTTTCGCCGCTCCCCCCTGGACAGCGGCGCCGGAACCGGCGGCGTGCTCCGAGGGAGCGCCGCAGCCGGCGAGGGCAGCGCTGAGGACGAGCGCTGCCCAGTGGTGCAGTTTCATCGATGGCCTCCTTGCCGTGATGCAGTGTCTTGCGTGACGAGTGTCTTACTTGACGCGCTGGCCGGGCTTGGCGCCGCTGTCGGGGCTGAGCAGGTAGATCTCTTCGCCGCCGGGGCCGGCAGCCAGGACCATGCCCTCGGAGATGCCGAACTTCATCTTGCGCGGCGCCAGGTTGGCCACGTACAGGGTCAGGCGGCCTTCGAGCTTGCTCGGGTCCGGATAGGCGCTCTTGATGCCGGAGAACACGTTGCGCTTCTCGTCGCCGATATCCAGGGACAGGCGCAGCAGCTTGTCGGCGCCTTCGACGAACTCGCACTTCTCGATCAGGGCGATGCGCAGGTCGACGGCGGCGAAGGCGTCGAAGTTGATTTCCGCGGCCAGCGGGTCCTTGGTCAGTTCGCCATTGCCCTTGGGCTGATTGGCGGCGGCGAGGTCTTCCTTGGAGGCTTCGATCATGGCTTCGATTTTCGCGGGCTCGATACGGGTCATCAGCGGGTTGAACGGGTTGAGTGGGTGGTTGGCCAGCAGTTGCTCATGGTCGGCCCATTTCAGCGGGGCGACGTTGAGGAAGGCTTCGGCGGCTTCGGCCAGCTTCGGCAGCACGGGCTTCAAGAAGATCACCAGCTGGCGGAACAGGTTCACGCCCAGGGCGCAGATGGCCTGGACTTCGTCCTGCTTGCCTTCCTGCTTGTTCAGCGACCAGGGCGCCTTGTCGGCGATCCAGGCGTTGGCCTGGTCGGCCAGGGCCATGATCTCGCGCATGGCGCGGCCGAAGTCGCGGGCTTCATAGGCGGCGGCGATGCTTGGCGCGGCGCTGTGGAAGGCTTCGACCAGCTCCGGCGCGGGGTTGGCGTCCACCAGCAGGCCGTTGTTGCCCTTGTGGATGAAGCCGGCGCAACGGCTGGCGATGTTGACCACCTTGCCGACCAGGTCGGAGTTGACCTTCTGCACGAAGTCCTCGAGGTTCAGGTCGAGGTCGTCCACGCCACGCCCCAGCTTGGAGGCGTAGTAGTAACGCAGGTATTCCGGGTCCAGGTGGTCCAGATAGGTGCGCGCCTTGACGAAGGTGCCGCGCGATTTGGACATCTTCTGGCCGTTGACGGTCAGGTAGCCGTGCACGTTCAGCGCGGTGGGCTTGCGGTAGCCGGCGCCTTCGAGCATGGCCGGCCAGAACAGCGCGTGGAAGTTGACGATGTCCTTGCCGATGAAGTGGTACAGCTCGGCGTCGGAACCCTGTTGCCAGTAGGCGTCGAAGTCCAGTTCCGGGCGACGTGCGCAGAGGTTCTTGAAGCTGGCCATGTAGCCGATCGGCGCGTCCAGCCAGACGTAGAAGTACTTGCCCGGCGCGTCGGGAATCTCGAAGCCGAAGTAGGGCGCATCGCGGGAGATGTCCCATTCCTGCAGGCCGGCATCCAGCCACTCGGCGAGCTTGTTGGCCACCGAGTCCTGCAGGGTGCCGCTGCGCGTCCACTGCTGCAGCATCTGCTGGAAGTCAGGCAGCTTGAAGAAGTAGTGCAGCGACTCCTTGAGCACCGGGGTGGCGCCGGAGATCGCCGATTTCGGGTCCTTCAGCTCGGTGGGCGAGTAGGTCGCGCCGCAGGCTTCGCAGTTGTCGCCGTACTGGTCGGCGGTGCCGCACTTGGGGCAGGTGCCCTTGATGAAGCGGTCGGCCAGGAACATCTGCTTTTCTGGGTCGAAGTACTGGGTCACCGGACGGGTGGCGATGTGGCCGGCCTCGCGCAGCTTCAGGTAGATGGCCGAGGACAGCTCGCGGTTCTCTTCCGAGTGGGTCGAGTGGTAGTTGTCGAAGTCGACCATGAAGTCGGCGAAGTCGGCCATGTGCTCGGCGCGCACGCCGTCGATCAGCTGCTCGGAGGTGATGCCTTCGCGTTCGGCGCGCAGCATGATGGCCGAGCCGTGGGCGTCGTCCGCGCACACGTACACCGCCTGGTTGCCACGCATCTTCTGGAAGCGCACCCAGATGTCGGTCTGGATGTACTCCAGCATGTGACCCAGGTGGATCGAACCATTGGCGTAGGGCAGGGCGCTGGTGACGAGGATCTTGCGGGCTTCGGACATGATGATCGGCCGTTCCGGTTAAAACGAGGGAATCGGCAACTATATAGGGGCGGGGGGAAATTTTCATCCGTGAGCCGCTTGGCTGTCAGGGTGAGTTGGCCCTTGTGCAGGGGGCGCTGGGCTGTTCGCGAGCAAGCTCGCTCCTACGAAAAGCCGCCTTGTACGAGGCTGGTCTGCAGGAGCGAGGGGGACGCCCAGTTCTTGCTCGCGAACCCTGCCTACCCCCGATGATCCCGAGCAAGGCGGCGGCGAGAGGCGTAAGATACCCGCCCATTCTGCTCAGTCTTTCATCGGGAGTACCCATGGGCGCCGCCAACCGAGCCACGGTGGAAAACCTTCTCCGCCAGATCAACGACCCTCACACCGGCCAGAACCTGCTGGAAGCCGGCTACCTGCGCGAGCTGGACATCCAGGGCGGGGGCATCTCGCTGACCCTGGAGCTGGGCTATGCGGCTGGCCTGTTCAAGAACGGCCTGGCGCAGACCGTGCAGATGGCCCTGGAGGCGCTGGACGGCGTCGACTCGGCCCAGGTCCGGGTGGAAACCCACATCTCCGCACACAAGGCCCAGGCCCAGGTGCCGGGCATGAGTAACGTCAAGAACATCATCGCCGTGGCGTCCGGCAAGGGCGGCGTGGGCAAGTCCACCACTGCCGCCAACCTCGCGCTGGCGTTGGCCCGCGAGGGGGCGAAGGTGGGCATTCTCGACGCCGACATCTATGGCCCGAGCCAGGGCATCATGTTCGGCATCCCCGAAGGCACCCGGCCGCAGATCCGCGAGCAGAAGTGGTTCGTCCCGCTGCAAGCCCACGGCGTGGAAGTCATGTCCATGGCCTTTCTTACCGACGACAACACGCCGGTGGTGTGGCGCGGCCCGATGGTCTCCGGCGCGCTGATCCAGCTGATTACCCAGACCGCCTGGAACGACCTGGACTACCTGGTCATCGACATGCCGCCGGGCACCGGCGACATCCAGCTGACCCTTGCGCAGAAGGTCCCGGTGGCCGGCTCGGTGATCGTCACCACCCCGCAGGACCTGGCCCTGCTCGACGCGAAGAAAGGCGTGGAGATGTTCCGCAAGGTCAACATCCCGGTGCTGGGCGTGGTCGAGAACATGGCCGTGCACATCTGCTCCCATTGCGGCCACGCCGAGCACCTGTTCGGCGAAGGCGGGGGCGAGAAGCTGGCCGCGCAGTACGGCGTCGAACTGCTGGCGTCGCTGCCGCTGTCCATGGCCATCCGCATGCAGGCCGACGGCGGCAAGCCCACCGTGATCGCCGACCCGGAAAGCCAGCTGGCGATGATCTACCAGGAAATGGCCCGCAGCGTCGGCGCCCGCATCGCCCTGAGCGAGAAGGCCGCGCCGGACATGCCGAACATCTCCATCAGCGACGACTGATCTGTGACAACGCCGCCGGGCGCGCCCCTTTGCCGGGCGGCGCGCCTGCCGGTAAGATTCGCCTTCTTTTTTCAACCGCCGCACAGGACACCCGCCATGAGCATCAAATCGGACAAGTGGATTCGCCGCATGGCTCAGGAACACGGCATGATCGAGCCGTTCGTCGAGCGCCAGATTCGTGGTGCCGATGACAGCCGGGTGATTTCCTACGGTGTTTCCAGCTACGGCTACGACGTGCGCTGCGCCGCCGAATTCAAGGTGTTCACCAACATCCACTCGGCCGTGGTCGACCCGAAGAACTTCGACGAGAAGAGCTTCGTGGACATTAACAGCGACGTCTGCATCATCCCGCCGAACTCCTTCGCCCTGGCCCGCACCGTCGAGTACTTCCGCATCCCGCGCGACGTGCTGACCATCTGCCTGGGCAAGAGCACCTACGCGCGCTGCGGCATCATCGTCAACGTGACCCCGCTGGAACCGGAGTGGGAAGGCCACGTGACCCTGGAGTTCTCCAACACCACCAACCTGCCGGCGAAGATCTACGCCAACGAAGGCGTGGCGCAGATGCTGTTCCTGCAGTCGGACGAAGCCTGCGAAGTCTCCTACCGCGATCGCGGCGGCAAGTACCAGGGCCAGACCGGCGTCACTCTGCCCAAGGCCTGATCGCGTTCATGCGGTGGAAAACCGGGCCAAGGCCCGGTTTTTTATTGCCCATCCTCCCCGGCGACCATCGGAATCTGTAGGAGCGAGCTTGCTCGCGAATGGAACGGCTCGGTGCTCACCGGCAAGCGCCGTTCGCGAGCAAGCTCGCTCCTACACGGGGCACCGTGCCAGGATAAACGTCGCCCGGTCCTCCAGGCTGCCGAGGGGTAGCTCCAGCACGCGGTAGCCCAAATCTTCGTACACCTCCGCCATCACCGCCGCGGTGCGTTGCGCCTCGGCGAAGTCCTGTCGGCGTTCGGCGTCGTTGCGGTAGATGGCTTCCCAGGCGGGGGCGAGAAAAACGGTAGACCCATAGCGCTGCTCCCGCGCCGCGCGTTCCAGGCCCTCCGGGGGCGCCAGGCCGCAGAGCCGTGCGTAGCCCAGCACATCCGGCAGGCCGCGATCGAACAGCCACTGCCCGCCCGCATCGAGCGCCCGTGCGCGGGTGGTCAGCGCGTGCTCGAACATTTCCCGGCAGAAGGCGCCCCGGTTTGCCCACGGCAATGCATCGCCGCCACGAGCCAGTTGCTCGCGGATGATGGCGCGGCCGCCTTCCTCTACGACGTTCAGGCCGTGATGCCGGTGCAGATGATCGAGCAGCGTGCTCTTGCCGGCGCCGGGGCCGCCGGTGATGACGATGAGGGATTCGGACATGGCGATGACTCCTGTAGGAAAGGATGCGAGGGAGTACAGGCCGGGAAGGGCGTTGCGAAGGGAGGTGCAGCGGAATCGGAGCGGGAAAAAAGAAAGGCACCCAGAGGGTGCCTGAATATGATCATGGAGTAAGTCGACAAATCTGATTCCGGGGCGGGAAGCAAGTTCCCGACCCCGAAGAAATATTTTTCAGATCATCACTTCTCCGGCACCAGCGTCAGGCGCTTCACGCCGTAGACCTTCTCCAGGTTCTGCGACTGGAAGGGGAAGCTCATGTAGTTGCCCTTCAGCCAGGCGTCGATGCCGTCCGCGTAGTGCGGGCTGGCCGGGTTGCCGGACTGGCCGCTGCTGTTGAGGCCGATCATCGGCTCGCTCTGGCCGAAGTCGACAACGATGCGCATGGCCGGGATCAGCCAGGTGTTGAAGTCCTGGCCCCAGTGGTAGGCCGAGACGTTCAGCGTGCTGTGGTCGCCGCCGGCCGGGTAGGGGCCGCGGTCCAGGTAGCCCTTGATCGCGCCGAGGCTGGCGCGGTCGCCGGCGCTCAGGTTCGGCGCCATCTTGGTGCTGTCGCTGACCCACTCGTAGGTGTGCAGCTTGCCCCACTGCCAGGCGCGGCGGTCGCTGCCCAGCTTCTGCTCGCAGAAGGCGGTGGCGGCGGCCAGGCTGCGGGCGAGGATCGCCGGCTTGTCTTCCTTCTGCGGGGTACGGGTGTCATCCCAGAACGGGCTGTCGTCGCGGCCCAGCAGGTGGTCGGCCTGGGCCGAGTAGGACAGGTTGGCGGTCTCGACGAAAGCCTTCCAGGATGGGCTGTCTTCCGGGCCCAGTTCGTCGAGGAATATCTGCCTGGTGCTCTCCTGCAGGAAGGCTTCGTACAACGCAGCGTCGCCGGAGGTGGCCGAGAGCTTGCCGTCGAACGCCATGATCCGCTCCAGCGCTTCGCGGGCGCGGGCGCGCTGGTCGGCGGGCAGGGCATCGATGGCCTTCTTCAGCGGCTGCGCCATGCCCGGCGCATCCAGCATCGACTGCAGCTTGCCGGCGAACGGCGTGGTCTGGTCGTACTGCATGGCGATCATGCTGCGGTAGTCGTGGCTCTTGCTGCCGCCGGCGAGCTGGGCGATGCGCTCGTAGCGCTCCGGGTAGTACCAGGAACTGGACAGCTGCGCGCCGTAGCCCGGCTGCACGCTGCGGTGGTTGGCGGTGCCCAGCCAGCCCTGCGCCGGGTCCTGGTCGGACGGGTGCAGGATCGGGTCGGCGTAGCCGTCCCAGTCATAGCGGCCGTCCCAGCCGGGGGAGGGCAGCAGGCCGCGGCCTTCCTTGCGGTTGGGGAAGCGCCCGGTGACCTGCCAGCCGATGTGCTTCTCGTCGGCGAAGACGATGTTCAGCGCCATCGCGCGCACGTCGCGGGTGGCGTCGAAGGCCTGCTCGACGTTCTTCGCACGGGAAAGATCGAAGAAGGCGTCGAGGGTACGGTCGGTTTCGCCCTGGATGCTCTGGTAGGCGATGCCGTAGCCACTGGACAGCGGCAGCGGTTGCAGGTCGTGCTTGCGCTCGCCCAGCGCGCTGTTGAGCAGCGGGCCATGGCGGGTCTCGTAGATGACCTCGCGGACCGGGCTCCGGCTCTTGATGAAGAAGGTCTCGTTGCGTTCGACCGCCGGTTTCCACTGGCCGTCGGCGAGGTAGTAGAGCTTGCTGCCCTGGCGCTTGACCTGCTCGAGGAAGAGGTCCTGGTTGTCGCCCATGACCATGGTCATGCCCCAGGCCAGCTTGCCGTTGAAGCCGGCGACCACGCCCGGCACGCCGGCGATGGAGACGCCCGCGGCGTTGTACTTGGGCGAGCGGATCTGCACGTAGTTCCACACCGAGGGCATGGACAGCGGCAGGTGGGTGTCGTTGGCCAGGATGCTCTTGCCGCTGCGCGTGCGCTGCGGGGCGATGGCCCAGTTGTTGGAGGCGGCGACGCCCATCATCTGCAGCGCGGCGACCTGGCCGGCGGCGCGGTCGAGGGCGTCGAGGCCGGCGATCCTGCCGTCCAGGCGCAGGCCCTTGAGCTTCTCGGCTTCCTCGAAGGGCAGCGCTTCGTCCGGGTAGATCGGCGTCAGCCAGGGCAGCTTGTCGGCACCGACCTTCTGCGCGAGCACCAGGGAGGCGATCTCTTCCTGCAGGTTCACCGCCAGGCCGAAGTTCAGCAGGCTGAAGACCAGCGCGGAGTCTTCCGGCTTCCAGTACTCGGGACGATAGCCGGACTCGGCGAGGTCCATCGGCAGCCTGTCGCGGTAGCGGTACAGGTAGGCGTTGACGCCGCGCGCGTAGGTCTCGAAGAAGCGCTTGAGGCGCGGCGAGGAGCCGGCATAGAGCGCATCGGCGGCCTTCTTCAGGTTCACCGTGCGCATGAAACGGTCGGTCTCCAGCGCGCCGGGGCCGACCATCTCGGACAGTCGCCCTTGCGCCATCAGTCGCAGGCCGACCATCTGGCTGATGCGGTCGCTGGCATGCACGTAGCCCAGGGTGAACAGCGCGTCGTGGAAGGTGCTGGTCTCGATCAGCGGCATGCCCAGGCTATTGCGGCGGATCGACACGTTGTCCGCCAGGCCCTTGATCGGCTGCACGCCATAGCTGGGCGGCAGGCTGCCTGCATAGCGGTCGTTGAGCCAGCCCTGGCAGCCGGTGAGGCTGACAGCGGCGCTGAGGGTGGCGGCAAGGCCGAAGCTGGGAAGCCGGCGGAAGGCTCGCGGGGCCATGGGGATGTGCTCCTGCACGAAGAGGTCGCGGAAAAGGCGCTACGTTAGTGAGCCGAGGATAGCTGTGCAAGCCACGCGCGGCGGGATTTTCAGCCGCCGACGAAGAGACGGGCCGGACAGCAGAAGGCCCGCGCTCGGCGGGCCTTCTTCGCAGTGCTCGGGGCCTGGGTCAGGCGCCGTGGCACTTCTTGTACTTGCTGCCGCTGCCGCAGGGGCAAGGATCGTTGCGGCCCACGTCCTTGAGCGGATTACGCGCAGGCTCATGGCTGTGGTTGCAGTGCGGGCCGTGCACGTGGCCGTGATCATGGTGGTGGTCATGATCGTGGTCGTGGTTGCAGTTCGGACCGTGTACGTGGGGTTCCTGGCTCATGGTGACGCTCACTCGGGGATGAAATCGCCGGGAATTATCTCGCCATTGCGAGCGATGTGCACGCTCTGTCCGAACAGCAGTCCGGTCTTCACCTCGCCGGTGAGGTTGTAGCGGATTGGCTTGTCCGGGTCTTCCAGCAGCTTGACGATGTACTTCATGTGCCGCCACAGGTTGGTGGTCACCGGCACCTCGAAGGTTTCGTGACCATTGGCCGGCACTGTGAACCAGTTATTCGACTCGCCCTCGGCGAGATCGACATCATTGAGCTTGACCTTGTAGGCCAGGCCGCGAACCGGGAGGCTGAAGTCGTTCGGGTTGTCGATGCGGAAATGCAGGACGAACTCCTGCTCCAGCAAGCGAGCTTTCACGACGTCGACTTTCTGCAGCTTCACGTCGGGTTGCTCGAAATTGCCCGACATCCAGCCGCAGCCGGAGACGAGGCTGAACAGCCAGAACAGGCTGAAAATTCTTATCATTTGCGCCTGATAATTCATGTCTACCCCTCAAGACGCCCCAGTGTACCAAGCACCTGCTCGGCCGCAAGTTGTTGTTACGTTAAAAGAAGCTGCACCATACTGGCCGAATGTAACCGGCGGGTTAACACAGGAGAGTGAAGATGAGCCGCTATGAGATTGCCTTCTCGGGGCAGACCGTCCCGGGTGCTCAGCTGGAAACGGTCAAAGCCAACCTGGCCAGGCTGTTCCAGGCCGACGCCCAGCGCATCGAACTGCTGTTCTCCGGCCGCCGCATGGTGATCAAGAACAACCTCGACGCCGAGGCCGCGGAAAAGTACCGCAGTGTGATCGAGCGCGCCGGTGCAGCCGGCTGCGTCCAACGCTGCGCCGCAAGGTCGCCTGAAGGTCGCGCCGCGTGACGAGTACATGGCCGCTTTCTCCGATGTCGATGCGCCGGACTTCGGCCTGGCGCCGGTGGGCACCGACCTGCAGGACGAGAAACCCGAGGCCCGGGCGCCGCGCGTGGACCTCAGCCAGTTCAGCGTCGCCCCGGTGGGCAGCGACATGGGCCAGGCCAAACCGGCTCCCGCCGGCCCGGCGCCGGACACCAGCCATCTCAAGCTGCAGGACTGATCAATCGCCCTGGTGCGGGTCGTCCTTGTAGACGAACTTGGGCATTTCCCAGCGGAAGCGGATCGCCAGCATGCGGAACAGGAAGCCGGAGAACAGGGTGATCAGCATGGCCTGTTCCCTGGGCAGGTCGATCTGCAGGCAGATCAGGTAGCACCAGGCGCTGGCGAAGGACACGCTGGCGTACAGCTCGCGGCGGAAGATCAGCGGCACGTCGTTGCAGAAGATGTCCCGCAGGATGCCGCCGAACACCCCGGTGATCACCCCGCTCACGGCGGCGATCAGCAGGCTGTGGCCCATTTCCAGGCTGACCTGGCAACCGATCAGGGTGAAGGCCACCAGGCCCACGGCGTCCAGCGCGAGGAACATCGAGCGCAGGTGGCGCATCAGCGGGGCGATGAACACGGTGAACAGCGCGGCGCCGGCCGTCAGTGCCAGGTACTCCGGGTGACGCACCCAGGTCAGCGGGTAGTGGCCCAGCAGCATGTCGCGCACCGAGCCGCCACCCAGGGCGGTGACGCACGCCACCAGCACCACGCCGAACAGGTCCATGCTCCGCCGGCCGGCGGACAGCGCGCCGGTCATGGCTTCGGCGGTGATGGCGATGATGTAGAGAACGGTCAGCAGCATGGCGAGGTCCGGCAGGGGTAGCCGGTGCGGCGAAAACCCGCCGCCCCGGAAAAAAGCGCGGATTCTAGCCCAGACACCGCACGCCCCCAAGTGGGGCGCGTTCGCGCCTTACTCGATTCTGTCCTACTCGATCCTGGCCTACTCGATCCACGGACCGCAGCATTTCTTCAGCTTGCCGCCGGCGCCGCAGGGGCACGGGTCGTTGCGCCCCAGTTTCATCGGCACGGTCGGGTCGAGGAAGTACCAGCGGCCGTCGCGCTGGACGAATCCCGAGCATTCGCGGTGGCTGTGTTCGCCGGCGGCGTCGTGCCAGCGCGCGATGAAGGTCACCCGCGCATGCTCCGGCTGGCCGCCGAGCACTTCATGGCTCACCACTTCCAGGCCCAGCCAGGTGCTGCCCAGGCTCCAGCTGCGGATGGCGTCCAGGTCCAGCGCCTGTTGCTGCGCAGGCAGGGTGGTATCGCGCAGGTAATCCACCAGGCCCAGCGCGTACGCACTGTAGCGTGAGCGCATCAATGCCTCGGCAGTGGGCGCCGCGACACCGGCATGGAAACGCCCGCAGCAGTCGGGTAATGGACGGCCGCTGCCGCAGGGGCAGGTCGGTTCGGTCATGGTCACCACCAGTACTTCCCAAAGTTTTCCGGGTTGGCCCAGAACTTCGCGTTGAGCCAGTCCGGGACCTGTTTGTATTCGTGCAAATCGTAGGTGAACAGGGTGATCACCTGCTCGTCGCGCTGGAAACGCTCGCTGGCCTGCATGGCCAGGGCGTAGAAGTCCGCATCCTGCGCCTGGGCGGCGTCGAGGTCGACCAGCACGGCCACGCGGCTGCTGTTGAGGTTGCGGATGCCGCCGACCAGTTGCTGCGCCTCGCGGCGCGGCAGATGTTCCAGGCAATCGGCCAGCAGCGCGAGGTCGTAGCGCTGGCCGGCCAGCTCGGCCGGCAGCGCACCGGCATCGGCGTGAAACAGCTCACAATCCGGATGCGCCGCGAGGAAGGCGTCCACGGCGGGAATCTGGCTGGCGCCTACCAGCAGCAAGCGTTGCGGGGCGTAGCGATCCAGCAGGGCGGCGAGGGCTTGTTGCGGCGTGCGTGTCGAAATCATGGGGCTCGTCGAAGGCAAAAAATAATGAACGAAGACTAGCGTGTGACACCCATATGGCCTAGTGCTGGCGCATTCTGTCAGTCACGTCTTTACTCGGTAATTGTCGGTCAAGACCCGATCATTAGAGGAGACTTAACTTTATGAGCATCACAAGGACCGCTTTACCCCTGTTGCTGGTAAGCACGTTGCTCACCGGTTGCGCAGGGCTGCAGAAGTCCGACTGGCCGACTTGCGCCGTGGTTGGCGGTGTCGGGGGCGCAGGTCTGGGTTCCATCGAGAGCAGCGCCTGGGCGGGTTGGGGAGCCCTGATCGGTGGCGTGCTGGGTGCGTCCTACTGCTGGGTGCATGGCGCCGAAGAACAAGTGGCCGAGGTTCCGCCGCCTGCGCCGGCTCCTGAGCCTGCACCGGCTCCGTTGCCCAAGGAAGAGACCATCGTGGTGCGTGACCTGCACTTCGCCTTCGACTCGTCGAAGATCGATGCGCAGGACAAGGACAAGCTCGACACCATCGCTACCCGCCTGAAGGGTGAGGCCGCGAGCACCGAGCTGAACATCGGCGGCCATACCGACAGCATCGGTACCGACGCCTACAACCAGAAACTGTCCGAACGCCGCGCCAACGCCGTGTCCAACTACCTGATCGACTCTGGCGTGCCTGCCAGCAGCATCAAGTCGGTCGTCGGCTATGGCGAGAGCCAGCCGGTTGCGGACAACAAGACCAAGGAAGGCCGCGCCGAGAACCGTCGCGTGGAAATCAAGATCACCCGCCAGTAAGTCCGGGGTGATCGGTGCAAAGGGGGCCTTCGTGGCCCCCTTTGTCATTCCCGGTTGCCACTGGCACAGGCCGGGGCAGAGGCGTATGTTCCCCGGCAAAGAAAAACACGGGGGCACTTCATGAAAGCGTTGTTGGGGCTGGGCAAACTGATTGCCCTGTTGTTCTGGCTGGCGGTGCTGGCCAACCTGATCCAACCCTTCGCACATCCCTTCGCGCTGCTGCTCAATGCGGCGGGCGCGCTGATCCTGCTGGTCCATATCCTCGAAGTCCTGGCGCTGCGCAAACGCCTGCAGGGTCGCCCGCATCCGGGCATGGACCGCCTGCAGATCCTGCTGTTCGGCGTCTTCCATTTCGCTGCCCTGCCGCAGCCGGCATCCGCAAAAGTAGAAGGAGATACCCATGCGTAAGTCGTTGCTGGGGCTGGCGCTGTTCGCCCCGCTGGCCTGTTCGGCCGCTGGCAGCGTGTCGGTGGAAGCCAACACCGTGCTGCGCCTGCCGGTGAAGGGCGAGAGCCTTAGCCTGGACCGCATCAGTGTCGGCCCGGAGGGCGCGCTGCTGATTCCGTCGCGGGTCAAGGAGCTGAAGATCGGCGAGCTGGACCTGGCGAAGAACGCGCGCATCGGCGTGTTCCCTGGCAACGATGCGCTGCAGATCGAAGTGCAGCACGGCAACCTCGCCGATGGCAGCGTGATCGCCGCGCAAGGCAGCTCCGGCAGCTTCGACAAACCCGCCAGCAGCGGCCGCAACCTGGTATTGCGGCTGCAGGACGTGGCGGTGGAAAACCTGCTGATCGACGTGCGCGGTGGCGTCGGTGCGCCGGGCTATGACGGCCTGGATGGCGGCAGCGCGCAGACGTCCGGATGCCTGTGGGGCAGCGGGAGGTCTGCGGGCGACGGCCAGAACGGCGCCGATGGCCAGCCGGGCGCGTCCGGTGGCGTGGTGCGGCTGGAAGTGCCCGAGCGGTTCGACGTCGAGAAGGTCAGGGTACGCCTGGAAGGCGGCGCTGGCGGAGCGGGCGGCAAGCCCGGCAAGGCCGGACCGCGCAGCAGCGAAAAGGGCTGCTGGTTCTATTCGGTAGAAGGCGAGAAGCCCGGCGCGGAAGGCCAGGGTGGTGCGGAAGGGGCGAAAGGCAGCGAAGGCCGCCTGGACGTGAAGCGCTTCTGAATCGACGTGCCCGAAAAAAAGCCCGCCCGGTTACCAGGCGGGCTTTTTTGTTGAAGCGCGGCTCTTACCAGTGCGGGCGCGCGGCGACGAATGCCACCAGCGCCATGCCGATCAACAGGTTCAGGCCCACGGTCTTGCGGATCCTGCCCAGCGCGGCACCGCCGGCCGGCCAGTCCTCGGCGCCCACCGCGCGGCGCAGTTCCGGCAGTTGCAGCGCCTGGATGCGCAGGAACAGCGCGAGCATCGCCACGTACAGCCCCATCATCACCTGCACGTAGCGCGGCGCGCCGGCCATGCCGTTGAAGCTCAGGTGCAGCATGCCCACGCCGGTCACCGGCAGCACGATCACCGCCGCCCACACCCAGCGGAAGAAGCGCGGGAACACTTCCAGCCACAGCTTCAGCCGGGGCGGCGCTTCCAGCGCGGCGACGGCGGCCGGGCGCAGCACCATCCAGGCGAAGAACATGCCGCCGACCCAGACCAGGGCGGCCAGGACGTGCAAGGCATAGACGAAGGCAAAGGGTGTCATTCGGACGATCTCCGCTGGCGATTGAAGTCAGGCGCGCTATCATAGCCGCCGATTCGAACCACTGAAAATTTATCCAGCATCCGGATATGTCCGCCAGGGCGTGTCCGGGGCCCGGGAAGTCCATGCTCAGCACCGAACTCAAGGCCACGATCCAGGGCGCCTACTCGCGCTTCCTCGAGGCCAAGGAACTCAAGCCGCGCTACGGCCAGCGCCTGATGATTGCCGAAGTCGCCAAGGTCCTGGGGACCATCGCCAGCGACGAGGAAGGCCATCGCCTGGGCGATGCCGCCGTGGTCGCCGTGGAAGCCGGCACCGGCACCGGCAAGACCGTCGCCTACAGCCTCGCCGCCATTGCCTGCGCCAAGGCCGCCGGCAAGCGCCTGGTGGTCGCCACCGCCACCGTCGCCCTGCAGGAGCAGATCGTCCACAAGGACCTGCCCGACCTGCTGCGCAATTCCGGCCTGTCATTCAGCTTCGCCCTGGCCAAGGGACGCGGGCGCTACATGTGCCTGTCCAAGCTCGACCACCTGTTGCAGGAAGGCCAGGCGCAGAGCGCCACCGCCCAGCTGTTCGAGGAGGAAGGCTTCCGCATCGACGTGGACGAGACCTCCACCAAGCTGTTCAACCAGATGATCGAACGCCTGGCGGGCAACCGCTGGGACGGCGACCGCGACTCCTGGCCCGAAGCCATCGAGGACGCGCACTGGGCGCAGGTCACCACCGACCACAGCCAGTGCACCAACCGCCATTGCCCGAATTTCCAGCAGTGCGCCTTCTACAAGGCGCGTGAAGGCATGACCAAGGTCGACGTGATCGTCACCAACCATGACCTGGTGCTGGCCGACCTCGCCCTGGGTGGCGGCGCGATCCTGCCGGACCCGCGCGACACCCTTTACGTGTTCGACGAAGGCCATCACCTGCCGGACAAGGCCATCGGCCACTTCGCCCACTTCACCCGCCTGCGCGCCACCGCCGACTGGCTGGGCCAGGTGGAGAAGAACCTGACCAAGCTGCTGGCGCAGAACCCGCTGCCGGGCGACCTCGGCCGCCTGATCGAACAGGTGCCCGAGCTGGCCCGCGAGCTGCGCACGCACCAGCAGTTCATGTTCACCGCCTGCGAGGAAGTCGGCGACTTCCGCGCCGGCGAGGACATGGAAGGCCGCGAGCGGCCGCGCCATCGCTTCGAGGGCGGGGTGATCCCCGAGCATATCCGCGAGATGGGCATCGAGCTGAAGAAGGGCTTCTCCAAGCTCACCGACCTCTTCACCCGCCTCACCGAACTGCTCAAGGAAGCCATGGACGGAGAGGGCAGCGTCGGTATCGCCAGCCACCAGGCCGAGGAGTGGTATCCGCTGTTCGGCAGCCTGCTGTCCCGCGCCCAGGGCAACTGGGAGCTGTGGACCGCCTTTACCTGCGAAGACCCGGAAGATAGCCCGCCCATGGCGCGCTGGCTGACCCTCGCCGAGAGCGGCACCTTCTACGACATCGAGGCCAACGCCAGCCCGATCCTCGCCGCCGAGACCCTGCGCCGCAACCTGTGGAACGTGGCCTACGGCGTTCTGGTGACGTCCGCGACCCTCACCGCGCTGGGCACTTTCGACCGCTACCGCATGCGCGCCGGCCTGCCGCGCGCCGCCGTCACCGCCGTGGTGCCGAGCCCGTTCCACCATGCCGACGCCGGCGTGCTGCGCGTGCCCGACCTCAAGGCCGACCCGCGCGATGCCGCCGCCCACACCGCGGCGATCATCCGCGAGCTGCCGGAGATAGTCGAAGGCTCGCGCGGCTCGCTGATCCTGTTCTCCTCGCGCAAGCAGATGCAGGAAGTCTTCGACGGCCTGGACCGCGACTGGCGCAAGCGGGTGCTGATCCAGGGCAACCTGTCCAAGCAGGAAACCCTGAACAAGCACCGTTCGCGGGTGGACGACGGCGAGCCGAGCGTGCTGTTCGGCCTGGCCAGTTTCTCCGAAGGTGTGGACCTGCCCGGTGCCTATTGCGAGCACGTGGTGATCGCCAAGATTCCCTTCGCCGTGCCGGATGACCCGGTGGAAGCGGCGTTGTCGGAGTGGATCGAGGCGCGCGGCGGCAATCCCTTCATGGAGATCGCCGTGCCCGACGCCTCGCTGCGCCTGGTGCAGGCCTGCGGCCGCCTGCTGCGCACCGAGCAGGACCGCGGCACCATCACGCTGCTGGACCGCCGCGTGGTGACGCAGCGCTACGGCAAGGCCATTCTTAACGCACTGCCGCCGTTCCGCCGCGAAATAGCTTGAGTGTGCGGGAGCGAGCTCCCGCGCTTGCTGTCAAACGAACGCCCGCCGCCCGGCGGGCGTGTTGCAAGGACTCGAATCCATGACTTCGATGCGTTGGCATCTGCCTCTGCTGCTCAGCCTGGCCATCGCCAGTGCCCCGGCCTGGTCGGCCGGCGGCAATGAAACCCTGTTCAACTTCGTCAAGCCGATGGCCGTGGTCACGGTCACCACGCAGAACGCCGACCTGCCCAGCGCCACCGCCGAGGCCACGCCCGAGGGCGAAATCCTCCGTCGGGTGAATTTCAACCCGGCGCCGCAACCGACCCTGCGCCTCGCACCGTCGAGCGGCAGCTGGGACTGGTCCCAGGCCGACAGCGTCAGCCTGCGCATCCAGAACGCCATGGACTGGGCCATCACCCTGGAAGTGGAAATCGAAGGCATCGCCGGCGCCCCCGGCCTGCGCGCCAGCATCGCGTTGCCGCCGGGCCCGGCGCAGACCCTGGTGATCCCGCTGCACGCCATCGCCCCGGAGGACTTCGGCATGCGCGCCGGCGTGCCCATGCCTGTCACCCAGGACGGTCAGCGCCTGCTTCTGGCGAGCAAGGTCACGGGCGAGCTGAACCGCAGCCAGGTCGGCGCGGTCAAGCTGTTCCTCACTTCGCCCAAGGCGGCGCAGGACATCCTCGTCGGGCGCTTCGGTACCCGCGCCGGCAACGACGAATACCACAAGGCCTACACCGGCATCGTCGACGCCTTCGGCCAATCCACCCGCAGCGACTGGCCGGAAAAGGTGAAGAGCCCCGAACAACTGGCCAACGCCTGGAAAGCCGAAGGCGAGCAGTTGAAAAAGTGGCAGCCGGCGCCCGGTCGCGACGCCTTTGGCGGCCTGCTGGACGGCCCGGCGTTCGAGGGCACCGGCTTCTTCCGCACTGAGAAACGCAACGGCCGCTGGTGGCTGGTGACGCCGGAAGGGCACTCGTTCTGGTCCATGGGCGTCAACGCGGTGAACGCCGACAGCAGCCAGACCTACGTGGAAGGCCGCGAGTACATGTTCGCCAGCCTGCCGAAAGAGGACGAGCCGCTGGCCGCCTTCTACGGCCAGCGCGATGACCGCAACGGCGTCGGCGCCCAGCAGGGCCGCGCCTTTGGCAACGGCCGCTGGTTCGACTTCTACGCCGCCAATCGCTTCCGCGCCGACGGCGGCCTGAGCGCCGACGCCGCTGCCGCCGCCTGGCGCGAGCGCACCGTGCAGCGCCTCGGTTCCTGGGGCTTCAACACCCTGGGTGACTGGAGCGATCCGGCCTTCGCCGAGGATCCGCGCATGCCCTACAGCGTGCCGCTGTCCATCAGCGGCGACTACGCCACGGTCAGCACCGGCTACGACTGGTGGGGCGCCATGCCCGACCCGTTCGACCCGCGCTTCGCCATGGCCGCCGAGCGCGCCATCGCCATCGCCGCCCGCGACCACCGCGAGGACGCCTGGCTGCTGGGCTACTACGCCGACAACGAACTGGCCTGGGCCGGCCGTGGCGATGACGACCAGGCACATTTCGCCCTGGCCTTCGGCACGCTCAAGCTGTCCACCGACAGCCCGGCCAAGCGCGCCTTCATCAAGCAGCTCAAGGACAAGTACGAGGACCACGAGCAGCTCGCCGAGGCCTGGGGCGTGCAGCTGGGCTCCTGGGAAGACCTCGACGCGCCGGGCTACCAGGCACCGGTCCCGAGCGAGGCGCACCCGGCCATCGCCCAGGACTACAGCGCCTTCCTGCGGCTGTACGCCGACCAGTACTTCAAGACGCTGAAGGACTCGCTGCAATGGCATGCGCCGAACCACCTGCTGCTCGGCCCGCGCTTCGCCGTCAGCACGCCTGAGGCGCTGGCCTCCTGCGCGCAGTATTGCGACGTCCTCAGCTTCAACCTCTATGTGCCGCTGCCGCAGCAGGGCTTCGACGCCAGCTACGTGCGCAGCCTGGACAAGCCGGTGCTGATCACCGAATTCCACTTCGGCTCCCGTGACCGCGGGCCGTTCTGGGGTGGCGTCGCCGAGGTTTACAACGAGCAGCAGCGCGGCGAGGCCTACCAGCGCTTCGTCGCCGAGGCGGCGAAGGAGCCGAACATCGTCGGAGCGCACTGGTTCCAGTACCTCGACCAGCCGGTGACCGGCCGCCTGCTCGATGGCGAGAACGGCCACATCGGCCTGGTCGGCATCACCGACCTGCCGTTCACCGGCTTCGTCGACGGCGTGCGCAAGGCCAACCAGCAGACGCTGAAAAGCATCGACGAACAGGCCCGCGCCGCCGCCAAGGTGGCACCGGAGCCCGCGCCGAAACCCGTGCCCGCCTCTGACGACGACGAGGAACAGGCCTCGGAGCAATGATCCGTCATTCGTGAAGCCACACCCTGCCTTCGGCAGGGTTCCCAGGGGCGGAGCGCGCTGAAAGAATGGCGGCTTTGCCCCTGTGCATTTCCGGAGCTTGAGATGACCCTGAACGGCCACTGCGATCCGCGCTTCACCCCCGTTGCCGATGCCTTCAGCGCGCTGTTCGAAGACCCGCAGGAGCGCGGCGCGGCGCTGTGCATCCAGGTCGGCGGCGAGACAGTGGTCGATCTCTGGGCTGGCAGCGCGGGCAAGGAGCCAGGGCAGGACTGGCAGGCCGATACGCTGCTCAACCTGTTCTCCTGCACCAAGACCTTCGCCGCCGTCGCCGCGCTGCAACTGGTGGGCGAGGGCCGCCTGGAGCTGGACGCGCCGGTGGCGCGCTACTGGCCGGAGTTCGAGCAGGCCGGCAAGCAGACCATCACCGTGCGCCAGCTCCTTTGCCATCGCGCCGGTCTGCCGGCGATCCGCGAACCGCTGGCGCCCGAGGCACTGTATGACTGGTCGACCATGGCCGCCGCGCTCGCCGCCGAGACGCCCTGGTGGACGCCGGGAGCCGAGCATGGCTACGCGCCCATTACCTACGGCTGGCTGATCGGCGAAGTGATCCGCCGTGTCGATGGTTGCGAGCCGGGGGCTGCCATCATCGCGCGCACCGCCGAACCGCTGGGGCTGGATTTCCATATCGGCCTGGATGACGCCGAATTCCACCGCGTCGCGCATATCGCCCGTGGCAAGGGCAACCTGGGCGATGCCGCCGCGCAACGCCTGCTGCGCACCATGATGACCGACGCCGCCGCGCTCTCCACCCGCGCTTTCACCAATCCGCCGTCGGTGCTCACCAGCACCAACAAGCCGGAATGGCGGCGCATGTCGCAGCCCGCGGCCAACGGCCACGGCAATGCGCGCTCTCTGGCCGGCTTCTACACCGGCCTGCTGCAGGGCAGATTGCTGGACGAAGCGCTGCTGGCCGAGCTCACCCGCGAGCATGCCGTTGGCGAGGATCGAACTTTGTTGACCTGTACGCGCTTTGGCCTGGGCTGCATGCTGGACCAGCCGAGCGTGGCCAACGCCACCTACGGCCTTGGCCCGCAAGCCTTCGGTCATCCGGGGGCCGGCGGCTCCATTGGCTTTGCCGATCCCGAGCGCGAGCTGGCCTTCGGATTCGTCGTCAACACCCTTGGCCCCTACGTGCTGATGGACCCGCGCGCCCAGCGCCTGGCGCGTATCGCCGGCGACTGCCTGTAGCGACGGGCGGGAGGAACCTTCCTCCCGCTGCGCCTTCTTAAGGTCGTCCGCATTTGCCGTCGCACTGGCTGCGACGGCCTTCACCTGCGCGCAGGTATGCGCCGCTCGTCAGTTCGGGATTAAAATCTCGTTCCAACTGAGTAAGTTATGTACAACTCTTAAGCTGATTGCTGAAGTCAGGGTGCTGCCGCCTGCCGGTCGCGCGCCCCGTCTTCCTTCATGTTCCGACTTATGGAATCGCCCGCATGAACCCGTTGCTCTCCCATTCGCTGAAAGTCTCCACCCTTGCGCTGTGCGTCGGTCTTTCCGCCTGCAGCCAGTTCCAGTCCCAGGATCAGGCCAGGGCGCCGGAAAGCGCAGCGGCTGCCGCCAAGCCCGGCACTGGCCACTGGGGGTGGCCTTTCGGTGGTGACGAGGAAGTGAGCGCAGCGGCGCCCGCGCCGGAGAAAAAGCCCGCCGAAGCGCCCAAGGTCGCCGATGCCGGCAGCAAGCAGCCCGGTGGGCACTGGTGGTGGCCGTTCGGCGTGAGCGAAAGCAAGCCGGGCGCCGACAAGGCCGCCAAGCCGCAGGACGTCAAGGTCAGCAAGGAATGGCTGGACCAGCACGAGAAATCCCTGCGCGCCGCGGTGGCCGGCAGCAAGTTCACCGTCGAGCGCCGCGAGAATGCCCTGGTGCTGATCGCGCCGGTGGAAGGTTCCTTCAACCCCAAGCGTCCTGAGCTGCTGCTGCCGATTACCCTGGCGCCGCTGGGCAACGTGGCGAAGATGCTGCAGAACGATCCGGAGAGCGGCGTGCTGGTCCTCGGCCACAGCGACAGCTCCGGCGACAAGGCGCTCAACGACAAGGTCAGCCTGCAGCGCGCCCAGGCGGTGTCCTCGATCTTCCGCCTGAGCGGCCTGGGCGCCGATCGTCTGCGTCTGAAGGGCGTCGGCTCCAGCCTGCCGCGTGCCGACAATGGCAGCGCCGAAGGCCGTGCGCTGAATCGTCGCGTCGAAGTCCTGGTGACCCAGCGCACCAGCCTGCTGGCGCTCGCACAGGCCAACTGATCCGCGCCGGGCAAGGCGTCATTCCGCCCGGAGTGACGCTTGTCGTGGATCAAGCGCGAAGGCGCAACTCTGGATAAGCTTAGGGACTTCTTCTGCAGGAGATTTCCGATGGCTCAGACCCTGGCCGATATGCGCCGCGAATACACCCGTGACGGACTGACCGAAACCCAGGCGCCCGTCGAACCGTTCAGCCTGTTCAGCCAATGGTTCGAAGACGCGGTGAAGACCGAGCAACTGCCGGTCGAGCCCAACTCGATGATGCTCGCCACCGTGGATGCCGATGGCCAGCCGCACTGTCGGGTGCTGCTGCTCAAGGGATTGGACGAGCGCGGCTTCACCTTCTTCAGCAACTACGAAAGCGCCAAGGGCCAGCAACTGACGGAAAACCCGCGAGCGGCCATGACCTTCTTCTGGCCGGCGCTGGAGCGTCAGGTGCGCATCGAGGGGCGGGTCGAGAAGGTCTCGGTCGAAGAGTCCGCCGCCTACTACCGCGTGCGCCCGCTGGGCAGCCGCCTGGGCGCCTGGGCCTCGCCGCAGAGCCGGGTGATCGACGGACGCGGCGAACTGGAACAACTGCTGGCCGAGACCGAAAAACGCTTTGCCGACAGCGCGCCGACCTGCCCGGACTTCTGGGGCGGCTATCGCCTGCTGCCGAGCCGCATCGAATTCTGGCAGGGCCGCCCGAGCCGCCTGCATGATCGCCTCAACTTCCGCAACGAGAACGGCGCCTGGGTGCGCGAGCGCCTGGCGCCCTGAGTCGCTGTTTGTTTTTCGTAGGAGCGAGCTTGCTTGCGAACCAAGCCTCGCTGAAGCGGTTCGCGAGCAAGCTCGCTCCTACAAGATCAAAAGCCCCTCACCCTGGCT
>NZ_JBGLYK010000607.1:0-236 GCF_047304025.1 Pseudomonas sp. Pseusp97
GCGCGCGTGGCCGCCGGCTCGCTGGTGGTCGACGCGCAGACCGCCAAGCGCCTGCGCCTGTCCGCCGGAGCTTCGGTCCGTGCGGTGCCCCTCTCCGGAAAACGCAACTGACGCCGCCCGGCGTCAGGGGAGCCTGATGATGAATACCCACTACATTGCCGGCCAGTGGCTGGCGGGCGAAGGCGAGCCGCTGCAATCGCTCTGCCCGGTCAGCCAGGCCGTGGTCTGGTCCGGCC
>NZ_JBGLYK010000608.1:0-236 GCF_047304025.1 Pseudomonas sp. Pseusp97
GGCGCTGATGTGCTTGCCGGCCCGCCGTCGGAAGAAATAGACCAACGTTACATTTAGTACTTTTCGCAGACCGCTGTGATCCCCACCAAATGCAAATCGACGCGCCACCATGTTCAATGGCGCGCGTCGAAATTGACTCAGTGCATTTATTAAGGCGCGATTACTGGCCTGTATAACCGAGAGGGACCGTCGAATTGTTTTTCGCCACCGTCGCGTTATTCGACACGATGTACTGC
>NZ_JBGLYK010000609.1:0-235 GCF_047304025.1 Pseudomonas sp. Pseusp97
TTCGACGTTGCGCACCGCGTGGCCCAGTTCGTCTTCATGGGCGGCGTGGTTCTGGTATTCCCAGCGGCAGGCGTTGGTGCAGGTGCCCTGGTTGGGGTCGCGGCGGTTTATGTAGCCCGACAGCAGGCAACGCCCGGAGTAGGCCATGCACAGCGCGCCGTGGACGAAGACTTACAGCTCCATGCCCGGCACGCGAAAACGGATTTCGCCGATTTCTTCCAGCGACAGCTCGCGG
>NZ_JBGLYK010000610.1:0-235 GCF_047304025.1 Pseudomonas sp. Pseusp97
GCCGTACACCGTGGCGCGCCAGCAGGGCCATGATGGTCAGCGGTCCGCCGCTGCCGCCGGGGGTGGCGCAGTAGGCGAACTCGGCGGACATCACCACCCCGAGGCTTTTGAGGCGGCTCACCTTGTCACGCTGATCGCCCAGCAACAGGCGCAAGCGCAGGGTGTTGAGCAGCCAGCACAACAGGATCATGCCGAACATGATCAGCAGCCATTCCAGCGGGAAGCGTTGCAGCCG
>NZ_JBGLYK010000611.1:0-234 GCF_047304025.1 Pseudomonas sp. Pseusp97
CCTATATGGAAGACCGGGGTTTCCGGCGAATACAGGAACTTCGCCTAGTCGTCGCCCAGCACCCGCCCACCGAAGGCGATCACTCGCCCACGCCTGTCGCGGATGGGGAAGATCACCCGGTCGCGGAAAAGGTCGTAGCGCTTGCCCCTGTCCGGGTTTTCCACCCACAGGCCGGCAAACAGAAAGGCCTTGAAGAGTAGGTTGTCGCCGCCCAGCGTATTCAGCAGGTTGTCC
>NZ_JBGLYK010000612.1:0-234 GCF_047304025.1 Pseudomonas sp. Pseusp97
GTTCCAGCTCGCCCAGGCGATCATGCGTCGAGGCAACAGGCAAGTATCTGTGTGCAGGACGACTTCTTTGCTGGCATAGCGCAGCGCGCCGATCACCGCATGCTCGTCCTCACTGGGCGCATCCAGCAGCGCCAGTGCCTGTTCTCTGTGGCAGGCGAATACCACCATGTCTAAGCGCTCGCTTCCGCCGGAGCTTAAAACCTCAAAGCCCTGCCTGTCGCGCCTGACGCGGCG
>NZ_JBGLYK010000613.1:0-234 GCF_047304025.1 Pseudomonas sp. Pseusp97
TACACCTTCTCCGTGATAACGTACTCGGGCACGGCGTCGATAACCAGTTGCACTTCCTGGACCAGCTCGACCTTGACGGCCTGGACCGAGGGCAGGAAGAAGGTCATGTCGACGTCTGCCAGGTCGACCATGTTGAGCAGCTTGCCTCCGGCCGCCACGGCGTGCGTCGAGCGCATGCAGGGGGAATTCGACGACAGCCTGCTCAAGGCTCCGCTCAACGGCCGCGTGCAGTAC
>NZ_JBGLYK010000615.1:0-233 GCF_047304025.1 Pseudomonas sp. Pseusp97
GTGCGCGGCGGCGCGCTCTGGGTGCCGCCCCGCCCGCCGCCTCTGCTGTTCTCACCCGGGGTGATCTTCAGCGCGCCCCGCGCGCCGTGCTGGCCCCCCCCCCCGGGGGGGGGGGGGGTTTTTTTTTTTATTATACGGCGTCGTGTTTGCCCTAGCGTGGGTGTTTTTTTTTGTGTTTTTTTTGTGTTGGGGCGTGCGGCCAATCTTTTAAAAAATCTATAACCGCCCCGCCG
>NZ_JBGLYK010000616.1:0-232 GCF_047304025.1 Pseudomonas sp. Pseusp97
TCGCCTGGCCGCTGGCGCCGGCTCGGCCGGTCCGGCCGATGCGGTGAACGTAATCCTCGGGTACGATGGGCAGGTCGAAGTTGACCACCAGCGGCATCTCCTCTATATCCAGGCCGCGCGCGGCGACGTCGGTGGCGATGAGGAAGTCCACCTCGCCGGCCTTGAACCGCGCCAGGGCGCTAAGACGCGACGGCTGTGGCTTGTCGCCGTGGATGGAGTCGGCTCGGATGCC
>NZ_JBGLYK010000061.1:0-27830 GCF_047304025.1 Pseudomonas sp. Pseusp97
GCCGCCGAGACGGCGGCGGGGCGGGAAACGAACAGCACCAGTCCGGCGATCAGCGCGATGACGATCAGCCCGACCAGGCCGTAGCGCAGGCCATTGCGTTCACTCATGGCTAGGCTCCTTGTCGGTGGCGATTTCCGGCAGGACCTGGGCAAGGGTCAGGCGGGAGCGGGTGAAGTAGGTGCGGGCGGCTTGCTGGATGTCTTCGGCGGTGACCGCCTGGATGGCTTCCAGGTCCTTGTCTGCCAGGCGCCAGCCGAGGCCGACGCTTTCCAGCTCGCCTATGGTGCTGGCCTGCCCGGCGATGGAGTCGCGCTCGTAGACCAACCCGGCGATGACCTGGGCGCGCACGCGCTCCAGCTCTTCCTGGCTCGGCGGGTTCTGCTTGAGGTCTTCCAGCTGCTTCCACAGGGCGGCCTCGACCTGGTCCAGCGTCTTGCCGGTCTGCACGTTGGGCGTGGCCGAGAGGAAGAACAGGCCGTCGCCTCGAGAGAAGGCATCGTAGGAGGCCGAGGCGCCGGCGACGATTTCCTCGCCGCGCTCAAGGCGCGCAGACAGGCGTGCGCTGTAGCCGCCGTCGAGGATCGCCGAGATCAGGCGCAGGGCGTTGATCTGTTTCGAGTCATCGCTGCTGCCCAGGGTCGGCACGTTGAAGCCCATGATCAGGCTGGGCAACTGGGTGCGAACATGCAGCTTCAGGCGGCGCTCACCCGGCTCGGCCAGCTCCAGCGGCTTGCGCGCCGCGGGCAGGTCACGTTTGGGGATCTCGCCGAAGTACTTCTGCGCCAGGGCCTTCACCTCGTCGCCAGTCACGTCGCCGACCACGACCAGGGTGGCGTTGTTGGGCGCATACCAGGCCTGGTACCAGTGGCGCAGGTCGTCGATGGTCATGCGCTGCAGGTCGGCCATCCAGCCGATGGTCGGCGTGCGGTAGCCGCTGGCAGGGTAGGCGGCGGCCTTGAAGCGCTCGAAGGCCAGCGCGCTGGGCTTGTCCTCGGTGCGCAGGCGGCGTTCTTCCTTGATCACCTCGATCTCGCTCTTGAACTGGTCGGCCGGCAGGGCGAGGTGCGCCATGCGGTCGGCTTCCAGCTCCAGCGCCACCGGCAGGCGGTCGCGGGCCAGCACCTGGTAGTAGGCGGTGTAGTCGTCGGTGGTGAAGGCGTTCTCTTCCGCGCCGAGGTCGCGCAGCACCAGCGAAGCCTGGCCGGGGCCGAGCTTGCGGCTGCCCTTGAACATCATGTGCTCGAGGGCGTGGGAGAGTCCGGTGAGGCCGGGCGTCTCGTAGCTGGAGCCGACCTTGTACCAGAGCTGGGAGACCACCACCGGGGCGCGGTGGTCCTCGCGGACGACGACCTTCAGGCCGTTGTCCAGGGTGTATTCGTGGGTGGGCTGTGGTTCCGCGGCGCTGGCCATCAGCGGCAGCAACAGGGAGCCGAGCAGCAGGCCGGCATGGCGGCGTGCAAGGGTTTTCATCGTGGACTGAACCTTTCGGGCTGTCCGCAGGGTCTGAGCAGGCTGGCAGCCAGCCTCTTAACCCCGGCGGGCGAGGAGATGCTAGGATACCCATCCGTTTTCCGGGCGGCCACGTTCAGGGCTTCGCAAAGCTGTTTCGAGGCTTTTTTGCCGCCTGTTTCCGTGGCGTCCCCTAGAGATTCGATCCCTACATGTTTGGTTCCAACGACGACAAGAAGGCCCCGCTTGCCGGGGAGAAGAAGGGTCTGTTCGGCTGGTGGCGCAAGAAGCCGCAGGCCGAGGAACAACCCGTAGCCGAAACCGAGCCGCGGGTGGAACAGCCGGCGGCTGCCGAACCGGCTCCCGCCCCCGAGCAGGCCCTTGCCGCCCAGGCCGAGCCGGTTGCCGCGCGCGCCGAGCCGACGCCCGAACCGGTGATCGATGTAGTGCCGGCCAGCGTGCCGGTCGAGCCGCTGGTGCAGCCTGTTACTCAACCTGAGCCGCAACCCGTTGCGCAGCCAGTCGTTGCCGAGGTGCCGCAGGCAGTTGTCCCGCCGGTCGAGCCGGCGCCGGTCGCTGCGCCCGTTCAGCCCGAACCCGCGGCCGAAGCGCCCGCCGTGGTCGCGCAGCCGGAGCCCGAGCCTGAGATCGCCGCGCAGCCCGAGCCGGAACCCGAGCCGCAGGCCCAGCCCGTTAGCGAGCCGAGCAAGCTCGGCTTCTTCGCCCGCCTGAAGCAGGGCCTGTCGAAGACCAGCGCCAGCCTCGGCGAAGGCATGGCCAGCCTGTTCCTGGGCAAGAAGGCCATCGACGACGACCTGCTCGACGAGATCGAGACCCGCCTGCTGACCGCCGACGTCGGCGTCGAGGCCACCACCACCATCGTGCAGAACCTGACCAAGCGTGTTGCGCGCAAGGAACTGGCCGACAGCGAAGCGCTGTACAAGGCCCTGCAGGAAGAACTCGCCAGCCTGCTGCGCCCCGTCGAGCAGCCGCTGACCATCACCCGCGACAAGCAGCCCTACGTGATCCTCGTGGTGGGCGTGAACGGCGTCGGCAAGACCACCACCATCGGCAAGCTGGCGAAGAAGCTGCAGCTCGATGGCAAGAAGGTCATGCTGGCCGCCGGCGATACCTTCCGTGCCGCCGCCGTCGAGCAGCTGCAGGTCTGGGGCGAGCGCAACAACATCGCCGTGATCGCCCAGCACACCGGTGCGGATTCCGCCTCGGTGATCTTCGACGCCGTGCAGGCCGCCAAGGCCCGTGGCGTGGACGTGCTGATCGCCGACACCGCCGGCCGCCTGCACACCAAGGACAACCTGATGGAAGAGCTGAAGAAGGTGCGCCGCGTGATCGGCAAGCTGGACGAGACGGCTCCCCACGAAGTCCTGCTGGTGCTGGATGCCGGCACCGGGCAGAACGCCATCAACCAGGCCAGGCAGTTCAACAACGCAGTCGAACTCACCGGCCTGGCCCTGACCAAACTGGACGGCACGGCCAAGGGCGGGGTGATCTTCGCCCTGGCCAAGCAGTTCGGCCTGCCGATCCGCTACATCGGTGTCGGCGAAGGGATCGACGATCTGCGAACCTTCGAAGCCGACGCTTTCGTCCGTGCACTCTTCGAGACCCGGGAAATCGCATGATCCGTTTCGAGCAGGTTGGTAAGCGCTACCCCAACGGCCACGTCGGCCTGCACGAGATTTCGTTCCGCGTGCCGCGCGGCGAGATCATGTTCGTCACTGGCCATTCCGGCGCGGGCAAGAGCACCCTGCTGCGCCTGATCCTGGCGATGGAACGGCCCACCTCCGGCAAGCTGCTGCTCGGCGGGCAGGACGTCTCGCGCATCTCCACCGCGCAGATTCCCTTCCTGCGCCGGCAGATCGGCGTGGTGTTCCAGAATCACCAGTTGCTCGATGATCGCAGCGTATTCGAGAACGTTGCCCTGCCGATGCAGATCCTCGGCCTGCCCAAGGCGGACATCGCCTACCGCGTCGAAGCGGCGCTGGACCGGGTGAACCTCAAGGAGAAGGCCGAAGACCGTCCGTCCGACCTTTCCACCGGCCAGCAGCAGCGCGTCGGCATCGCCCGTGCGGTGGTACACCGCCCGGCACTGCTGCTCGCCGACGAACCCACCGGCAACCTCGACCCGCGCCTGGCCTCGGAAATCATGTCCGTATTCGAAGACATCAACCGCCTGGGCACCACCGTGCTGATCGCCAGCCACGACCTGGCCCTGATCGCCCGTATGCGCCACCGGATGATCACCCTGCAGCGCGGCCGCATCATCGCCGACCGTGAGGAGAACGCCTGATGAGCGCCAATGACCTGCCCCGCGGCGACGAAGAAGGCACCCCGACGCGCAATACACGCGAGCGGCCGGACGACAACGAGCACCAGGACCACAGCGCCTCCCTCGCGGCCTACGCGGAAAACCACCGCGCCAGCCTGATGGACAGCCTGCACCGCCTGGTCAGCCATCCCTTCGGCAGCTTCTTCACCTGCCTGGTGATGGGCATCACCCTGAGCCTGCCCATGGGGCTGTCGCTGCTGCTGAACAACGTTGAGCGACTCGGCGGCTCCTGGCAGCGCGCCGCGCAGATTTCCCTGTTCCTCGACCTCAAGGCCAGCGAGGCCCAGGGCCAGGACCTGCGCGAACAGATCGAGAAGATGCCCGACGTGATCGAGGCGCAGCTGATCAGCCGCGAAGATGCGCTGAAAGAACTGCAGGAGCAGTCCGGCCTCGGCGAAGCATTGAAGGAATTGCCTGACAACCCGCTGCCTGCGGTCATCTCGGTGACGCCCAAGCAGATCGACAAGGCCCAGCTGGATGCCTTGCGTCAAAGGTTGTCCGAGCTGCCGGGTGTACAACAGGCGCAGCTGGACCTGGTCTGGGTCGAGCGGCTGTCGGCGATCCTCAAGCTGGGCGACCGCTTCGTCTTCGGCCTGACCATCCTGCTGGTGCTGACGCTGCTGCTGGTGATCGGCAACACCATCCGCCTGCACATTGAAAACCGCCGTAACGAAATCGAAGTCATCAAGCTGGTCGGCGGGACGGACGGTTACGTGCGTCGCCCCTTCCTCTATATGGGCGCGCTTTACGGCCTGGGCGCCGGCATCCTGTCCTGGGCCCTCCTGGCCTTTGGTCTGAACTGGCTCAATGGCGCGGTAGTCAACCTGGCAGGCCTGTACGGCAGCGACTTCGGCCTGGCCGGCGTGCCGGTGGATGACGGCCTTTCGCTCACCGTGGGCGCCGTGCTGCTGGGCTGGATCGGCGCCTGGCTGGCCGTGGCGCGTCACCTGCGCGAGCTGGCTCCGCGCTGAAACCCCTGATTTTGCTGGGGTCAAGCGGGTGTAAAGGAACTTTTACACCCGCTTGCAGTCAGATTTCGCAGTGCTACACTGCGCGAGTTTCGTGAATCGGAGGATTCGCATGACCACTTCCCTGCAACCTGTCTATGCCCTGGCTCCCGGTGCGAACCTGGAAGCCTACGTGCACTCGGTGAACAGCATTCCGCTGTTGACGCCGGAGCAGGAGCGCGAACTGGCCGAACGCCTCTTCTACCAGCAAGATCTGGAAGCGGCACGGCAAATGGTTCTGGCGCACCTGCGCTTCGTCGTGCACATCGCCCGGAGTTATTCCGGGTATGGCCTGTCACAAGGCGATCTGATCCAGGAAGGCAACGTCGGCCTGATGAAGGCCGTGAAGCGTTTCAACCCGGAAATGGGTGTACGCCTGGTGTCGTTCGCCGTCCACTGGATCAAGGCCGAGATCCATGAGTTCATCCTGCGCAACTGGCGGATCGTGAAAGTCGCGACCACCAAGGCGCAGCGCAAGCTGTTCTTCAACCTGCGCAGCCAGAAGAAGAAACTGGCCTGGCTGAGCAATGACGAAGTGCACCGCGTCGCGGAGACCCTCGGTGTCGAGGCCCGCGAAGTCCGCGAGATGGAGAGCCGTCTCACCGGACAGGACATGGCCTTCGACCCGGCGGCGGATGCCGACGACGAGAGCGCCTACCAGTCCCCGGCGCACTACCTGGAAGACCATCGCTACGACCCGGCGCGCCAGCTGGAGGAAGCGGACTGGAGCGACAGCTCCACCGCCAGCCTGCACGAGGCGCTGGAAGGCCTGGACGAACGCAGCCGCGACATTCTCTACCAGCGCTGGCTGGCCGAGGAGAAGGCCACGCTGCACGACCTGGCGGCCAAGTACAACGTGTCCGCCGAGCGGATCCGTCAGTTGGAAAAGAACGCGATGAACAAGCTCAAGGGTCGCATCGAAGCCTGACCGGCTTCGATGCGCCCTGCGAGTCGCAAACCGCACCCTGGTGCGGTTTTTTTCTGTCCGCTCGTCTGTGTCTGGAGAGTCCCATGTCGCGCCTGCGTCCCGTCCACGGGATGTTCTTCCTGGTCATCGCCCTGCTGGCCTTCGGCCTGGGTACCTGGGTCGCCCGCACGTCGCCGCCACCCAAGCCACCGCAGTGGTTCAACGACTGGAAGGAAAAGGTCTTCGAGCCGCTGGCCGACGACAAGCTCACGCTGAATGACCTGCAGGACCAGCAGGCCGGTGAGCTATGGCTGACCGCCAGCCAGGATGGCCCGCAGCTGCATTATCGCGGCAAGCTGGATACCGCCGAAGGGCCCTGGCACGTCGAGGCGGAACTGGCATTGAGCGAGGCCGAGCATGCCAGCCTGGCCAAGGCCACCGGCATGCAGCCGAGCAGCAAGGACCAGCCGTTGAGTGCTGAGCTCATGGGGCAGTTGGGCAACAAGCCGGTCTCCGAACTGGCGCTGGCGCCGCAGCAGGACCTCGCGGTCGGCCGCCTGGCGGTGAGCCTGGGCGACCCGCGCCTGCGCCTGCAGGTGGATGGCGGCGAGGCCTGGGTCTACCCGGAGAAGGGTATGACCGTGCTGCATCGCGACGGCACCCTGCAGTGGGTGCGGGTGGTGCCGCGCGATACCTTCAAGCCCGGTGCGGAAGCACCCTCTCCCCAGCCCTCTCCCTGAAGGGAGAGGGGGCAGTCCGGCAGAATGGTTGGTTTTCGTGTCCCTCCTGCTGCTTCGGGAAGGCTCAGGGCCTTCGGTTGGCGCCGAGCAGTCCCCTCTCCCTTCAGGGAGAGGGTTAGGGAAAGGGAGATTGCCGTGTTCAGGAGTCTCCAGCGCCATTGTTCACGCTTTTACAGCCGCTGCAGGTAATCGCTGCCGCCCAGCTGCCACATCTGCTGGCGAATCCACGAGGCGCGCTGGCGCACGTAGGGGCCGGGCTTGCCGGCGCTCCACTTGCGCGGGTTGGGCAGTACGGCGGCGAGCAGGCTGGCCTGCTGCTGTGACAGGCGCTTCGCATCCACGCCGAAGTGATGCTGCGCGGCGGCCTGGGCGCCGAATACGCCGGCATCCCATTCCACGCTGTTGAGGTAGACCTCGAGAATCCGCTGCTTGGACCAGAAGGTCTCGATCAGCAGGGTGAACCAGGCCTCGAAGCCCTTGCGCACCCAGCTGCGGCCGGTCCACAGGAAGACGTTCTTCGCCACCTGCTGGCTGATGGTGCTGCCGCCGCGCACCTTGCCGCCCTGCTCGTTGTGCGCGAGGGCTTTCTGGATCGCCGGTACGTCGAAGCCGTGGTGTTCAGCGAACTTCTGGTCCTCGCTGGCGATCACCGCGAGCTTGAGGCTGTCCGGCAGCTCGTCCCAGGGGCGCCAGCTGCGCTGCAGGTCGATAGGCTTGCCGTTGAACCAGGACTCGACCTTGCGCTCGACCATCACCATGGTCCCCGGCGGCGGCACCCAGCGCAGGACGATGACCAGCCCGACGCTGATGGCGACGAACCAGAGCGCGATCTTCAGCAGACGGCGGAGCAGCTTGGGCATGCGAGGCTTTGCCTGGGCGGATGAGCGGGCCATTATAGCGGCACTCACCTGTCTGGAGCTTTCCGATGCTGCGTACTTTCCTGATGCTCGCCGCCTTCTTCGGTTTCACCGGCGTCGCCCTCGGTGCCTTCGCCGCCCATGGCCTGAAGAGCAAGCTCACGCCCGAGTACCTGGCGGTGTTCCAGACCGGCGTGCACTACCAGATGCTGCATGCCCTGGCGCTGTTCGGCGTGGCGCTGCTCTCGGCGCACATCGGCGGCACCCTGATCAGCCTCGCCGGCTGGGCCTTCACCGTCGGCATCCTGCTGTTCTCCGGCAGCCTCTACCTGCTGACCCTGGCGGGCCTGGGCGTGGGCATCATCACCCCGATCGGCGGGCTGTTCTTCCTGATCGGCTGGGCGCTGTTGCTGGCGGCGGCCTTCCAGCTGGGTTGACCCGAACGTCAGAAAAGCCCGAGTGCGACGCTCCGGTAACTTGGTCATCCGGCGCGATCGGGCTAGAATGCCGACCCCTCCAGCAATGGCCGTCCCGCCCATGCGTATTCAGTTGAACGGCGAACCTTTCGAGCTGCCCGACGGCCACACTGTCGCCAACCTGCTCGAGCGTCTCGACCTCACCGGCAAGCGTGTCGCGGTCGAGCTCAATCTGGACATCGTGCCGCGCAGCCAGCACGCCGCCACCGCCCTGAGCGAAGGCGACCAGGTGGAAGTGGTGCACGCCATCGGCGGCGGCTAGCGGCCGCCTCCCAGACCTTCAGGCCCCGCCCGCCTTTCCTTCAGGAGTGATCCGATGAGCCAAACCAACTCCAACCTGCCGGTCGACAAGCCCTTCACCCTGGCTGGCCGCACCTACAATTCGCGGCTGCTGGTCGGCACCGGCAAGTACAAGGACCTCGAGGAGACCCGCGTCGCCATCGAGGCCTCGGGCGCCGAGATCGTCACCGTCGCCGTGCGCCGCACCAACATCGGCCAGAACCCGGGCGAACCGAACCTGCTGGACGTGATCCCGCCGGATCGCTACACCATCCTGCCGAACACCGCCGGCTGCTACGACGCCGTCGAGGCCGTGCGGACCTGCCGCCTGGCCCGCGAGCTGCTCGATGGGCACAACCTGGTCAAGCTGGAAGTCCTGGCCGACCAGAAGACCCTCTTCCCCAATGTCGTCGAAACCCTCAAGGCCGCCGAAGTGCTGGTCAAGGACGGCTTCGACGTCATGGTGTACACCAGCGACGACCCGATCATCGCCCGCCAGCTGGCCGAGATCGGCTGCATCGCGGTGATGCCGCTGGCCGGCCTGATCGGCTCGGGCCTGGGCATCTGCAACCCCTACAACCTGCGCATCATCCTCGAAGAAGCCAGTGTCCCGGTGCTGGTGGATGCCGGCGTGGGCACCGCCTCCGACGCCACCATCGCCATGGAACTGGGCTGCGAGGCCGTGCTGATGAACACCGCCATCGCCCACGCGCAGAACCCGGTGATGATGGCCGAGGCCATGAAGCACGCCATCGTCGCCGGCCGCCTGGCCTATCTGGCCGGTCGCATGCCGCGCAAGCTGTACGCCAGCGCGTCGTCGCCGATGACAGGCCTGATCAACTAAGTATTTCCATCCCGACACGCGGGCCGGTTTGCCGGGGGCAGCCGGCCCGCGCGTGCATTTACCCGCAAGGTTTGAGTCATGAGTGAGCTTCCCGAGAACCAGTCCGACGCCGACAACCGTCCGATGCGCGCCATCAAGAGCTTCGTGATGCGCGCCGGACGCATGACCGAAGGCCAGCAGCGCGGCCTCGACCAGGGCTGGCCGAAGTTCGGCCTGGAGCTGGCCGACGGTCTGCGGGATTTCGACCAGGTATTCGGGCGCCAGGCGCCGCGTACCTTCGAGATCGGCTTCGGCATGGGCCACGCCACCCTGGAAATGGCGGCTGCCGCGCCGGACCAGGACTTCATCGGCGTGGAGGTGCACCGTCCGGGCGTCGGCGCGCTGCTCAACGGCATGCTCACGCAGAACCTGAGCAACATCCGTGTCTACAGCTGCGACGCCATCGAAGTCCTGCGCGACTGCGTGGCCGATGCCAGTCTCGACCGCCTGCTGCTGTTCTTCCCTGACCCGTGGCACAAGTCGCGTCACCACAAGCGCCGCATCGTGCAGCCGGCCTGGGCGGAGCTGGTACGCCAGAAGCTGAAGGTCGGCGGCGTGCTGCACATGGCCACCGACTGGGAACACTATGCCGAGCACATGCTGGAAGTGATGAATGCCGCACCCGGCTATCGCAACCTGTCGGCGGACAATACCTATGTACCGCGCCCGGAAGAGCGCCCGGTCACCAAGTTCGAACGTCGCGGGGAGCGACTCGGGCATGGTGTCTGGGACCTGAAGTTCCAGCGAGTCGACTGATTCACCGGAAGAAGGCCTGCCATGCGGGCCTTTTTCATGCACCAGCACCCTACAGACCGGGACCACCCGGCAGGCCGCCAAGGCCACCCTCACCTCCTGAATAAAAAGCGGCATCCGCCGCGGACGAAAATAAGAGTGACGGACAGGAGTCCGTCGCAAAGGAGTCTGCTGTGTTGAAGAAACTTGCTGTACTGCTGATGGCGGGAGCGTGGGCCCTGCCGGCGCAGGCGAAAGTCGATGCCACCGAGGCCGCTCGACTGGGCCGCGACCTGACGCCGATGGGGGCGGAAATGGCCGGCAACGCCAGTGGCACCATCCCTGCGTGGACCGGCGGCATCACCAGCGCCCCGGCGGGCTACCAGCCCGGCACCCACCACCTCGATCCGTACGCTGCCGATGCCGTGCAGTACAAGGTCGACAGCAAGAACCTGGCGCAGTACCAGGCATTGCTTACTCCCGGCACCCAGGCGCTGCTGCAGGAAAACCCGGACTACTACCTGCGCGTCTTCCCCAGCCGCCGCAGCGCATCCCTGCCCCAGCGCATCTATGACGCCACCCGCTTCAACGCCGAGAACGCCGAGCTGATCGCCGACGGCAACGGCGTGCAGGGCGCCGCCGCCGGTGTGCCGTTCCCGATGCCCAGGACGGGCCTGGAAGCCATCTGGAACCACATCATGCGCTACCGTGGCGAGCAGATTCACATGGTGACCAACCAGGCCGCCGTGCTCGCCAGCGGCAGCTACAACCTGCTCAAGCTCGACCGCTACGTGTACTTCAACTACGGCCGCGAGGGCATGACCCCGCAGGACCTGAACAACACGCTGTTCTACTACAAGTACAACATCGTCGCCCCGGCCAAGCTCGCCGGCTCCGCGCTGGTGGTGCAGGAGACCCTCGACCAGGTGCTGTCGATCCGCAAGGCCTGGCGTTTCAACAGCGGCGAGCGCCGCGTGCGCCGCCTGCCGAGCCTGGCCTACGACACCCTGCAGCCGGACACCAACGGCCTGGCCACCGCGGACACCGTGGACGTCTACAACGGCGCACCGGACCACTACGAGTGGCAGCTGCTGGGCAAGCGCGAGATGCTGGTGCCGTACAACAGCTACGCGGTGCACCAGAAGGGCATTCCCTACGCCGATATCCTCAAGACCAAGACCCTCAACCCCGAGCTGCTGCGCTACGAGCCGCACCGCGTCTGGGTGGTCGAGGCGACCCTGCGCAAGGGCATGGGCCATCCGTTCGCCAAGCGCCGCTTCTACCTGGATGAGGACAGCTGGCAGATCCTTGCCTCGGACATCTATAACGCCGACGGCAAGCTGATCCGCGCCCAGGAAGTGCATCCCATCAACTACTACGACGTGCCCATGGTGCTCAGCACCCTGGAAGCGCTGTACGACTTCGAAGGGGCGCGCTACTTCGTCGACGGCCTGGACAACAACGAGCCGATGTACGACTTCAAGGCCCCCCTGGGGCCGCGCGACTTCACCCCGCAGGCGTTGCGCCGCGAGGGCAACTGAGTCCAGCAGAGGCCGCCGCGAGGCGGCCTTTGTCTATCCGCGGGATGTGGCTGTAGGAGCGAGCTTGCTCGCGAAGGTGCTACCTGGCGGCGCCGATGTTGGGGCGGTTCGCGAGCAAGCTCGCTCCTACGAAATGCCCATCCCTCGGCGGCGTCCCGGTTTCGATCGCGCCCGTCACTCGATCAGCTCGGCGCCCAGCACCGTGGTTTCCGGCATGCGCATCGGCGCCGGGCTGATCTGCAGGTACTTGATGCTGGTGCGCGGGATGATCAGCAGGTCGCCGTCCACCTCGATGCTGATCACCGGCGACTCCATCTGCTTGCGGATGCCGCGCGCCACTTCGGCGGGGTCGTCGCTCTGTTGCGGGAAGCGCAGCGCCAGGCGCTGGCCATCGGAAAAGTGCAGGTAGAGATGCTTGATCGGCTTCATGTGTCCTCCGGCGGGTTCGTGGCCAACCGCCGGAGAGACGCAGGTCAACTGCGGTCGGCGATCATGCCAATCACGAAGAACACTAGCAGCAGGACGGGCGCCAGGGTGTAGTTGTTGAAATAACCCAGGCCCTTGGCCAGCCACGGGGTGACGAAGACCATCGCCAGGCCGTAGCCCACGGCGCAGATCAGCACGAACAGCAGGGTGCGGAAGACGAAGTTCAGGCTGCCGATGCGCTGTTGTACCCAGGCGTTGATGGCCGGACCGAACAGCACCAGCACGGTGGCCATGATCGCCAGGGCGATGTCGGACAGATGGCCGCGGCACCAGCGGGAGACGTTGGCAATCAGGTCGAGCGCGAAGTCCATGGAGGCTCCTTGGGGTTCAGAGTCGCCGGGGAGTGTACACGTCGGGCGGCGGCAGCGTCGCCCGGCGCATTCTCAAGGCAGGAAGCGCTGCAACAGGTCGTTGAGGAACAGCTGGCCGCGCTCGGTGGGTGCCAGTCGTTGCGGGTCGTCCAGCAGCAGGCCGTCCTGTCGCGCCTGGCGGCAGGCTTGGTCGATGGCGGCCAGCGGCAGGCCGGTGCGCTCGGTGAAGGTCGCCGCCGGCACGCCGTCGGTGAGACGCAGGGCGTTCATCATGAACTCGAAGGGCAGGTCGTCCGCCTCCAGGTCGCGCTCGCCGGCCTGGAAGGGCTTCCCCGGGTTCAGGTAGTCCTTCGGCAGGCGGGTCTTCCAGGTGCGCAGGATGCGGCCTTGCGGGGTGCTCAGCTTGGCGTGGGCGCCGGCGCCGATGCCGAGGAAGTCGCCGAAGGTCCAGTAGTTCAGGTTGTGCCGCGCGCGCTTGCCGTCACGGGCGTAGGCCGAGGTTTCGTACTGCACGTAGCCCGCCTGCGCGAGCAGCGCCTGGCCGGCTTCCTGGATTTCCCACAGCTGGTCGTCCTCGGGCAGCTCCGGCGGCTGGCTCCAGAACACCGTGTTCGGCTCCATGGTCAGCTGGTACCAGGACAGGTGCGTGGGAGCCAGTTCGATGGCCTGCTGCAGGTCGGCCAGCGCGTCGGCGACGCTCTGCTCCGGCAGGCCGTGCATCAGGTCCAGGTTGAAGTTGTCGAAGCCGGCGCGGCGGGCCATTTCGGCGGCGCGTACCGCTTCGTCACCGTCGTGGATGCGCCCCAGGGCCTTGAGTTTCGCGGCCTGGAAGCTCTGGATGCCGATGGACAGCCGGTTGATGCCCAGCGCCCGGTAATCGGCGAACTTGGCCTGCTCGAAGGTGCCGGGGTTGGCTTCCAGGGTGATCTCGATGTCGCTCTCGAAGCCGACCTGCCGCTCCAGCCCTTCGAGGATGCGGCCCAGCGCCTTGGCGGAGAACAGGCTGGGCGTGCCGCCGCCGAAGAAGATCGAGGTCAGCTTGCGGCCGTGCACGTAGCCGCGATCGGCCGCCAGGTCAGCCAGCAGCGCTTCGACGTAGGCGTCCTCGGGCAGCTCCGGGCCGGCGGCGTGGGAGTTGAAGTCGCAATAGGGGCATTTGCGCACGCACCAGGGGATGTGCACGTACGCCGCCAGGGGCGGGAGCGAGAAGCTGCAAGCTTCAAGCTGCAGGCTGTCCGTGCTCTTACTTGTCGCTTGCGGCTTGTGGCTTGCAGCTGCCTTCATAGCCCCAGCCGCTGCTTCAGCAGGGCCATCGCGCGGGCGCGGTGGCTGAGCTGGTTCTTGCGTTCGGGCGGCAGTTCGGCGCTGGAGCACTCGGCTTCCGGCACCCAGAACAGCGGGTCGTAGCCGAAGCCGTGTTCGCCGCGGGCCTCGCGCAGGATGCTGCCGTGCCAGAGGCCTTCGCAGAGGATCGGCAGCGGGTCGTCGGCGTGGCGGACCAGGGCCAGCACGCTGACGAACTGGGCGCCGCGTTGCTCGTCCGGCACGTCCTTCAGGGCGTCCAGCAGCTTGGCGTTGTTCGCCGCGTCACCCTTGCCGTCGGCGTAGCGCGCCGAGTAGATGCCCGGCGCGCCGCCGAGAAAATCCACTGCCAGGCCCGAGTCGTCGGCCAGCGCCGGCAGGCCGGAGATGCGCGCGGCGTTGCGGGCCTTGAGGATGGCGTTCTCGACGAAGGACAGGCCGGTCTCTTCCGGCTCCACGTCGCTGAACTCGCCGATGGAGCGCACCTTCACGTGGGCTCCGAGCATGGCCTGGAGTTCCTTGAGCTTGCCGGCGTTGTGACTGGCCAGCACCAGTTGTTCGAGCTTGATCATTCGTCTGGGAAGATTTCCTGCATGAAATCGAAGCTTTGCGGGGCTTCGTTTCCGGACTGGACCTGGATGGAGAAGGTCAGGGTTTCGCGGCCTTCGATGGGGAACTGCGCCAGGTTGTAGACGGCGCCTTCCTCGACCACGCGCTTGAAGGTCAGGGGGATGTTCTGCCCCATCAGGTTCTTCGCGCTGCCTGCGACGGTGACGTTGGCCGGCTTGCCGCTGGCGTCCAGCGGCACGATGTTGACCACGCCCTGGGCCTTGCTGCGCACCACGCCCACCGCTTGCGCGACGTTGGGCTGGAGGAAGCTGGAGTTGAACACGCTGTAGTGCACCTGCAGGTCGCCCAGGCGCTTCACCTGTTCGGCGAAGGCGGGCAGGGCGAGGACCAGGCAGGCGAGGAAGGTAAGCAGGCGGCGCATGATGTTTCTCCCGGGCTCTATCAGATAGCCGCGATCAGACGGCGATGCGGTGGTCTTGCACGCCAGCGCCGCTGATCCGGTAGATGCCGATCTCACCCAACAGATTAGGCCAGATTCGCGAGGCCCAGCCATGCTGGTGCTCGTGGTCCACCGCCAGGCGGTCGAGCACCTTGGCGTGCTGCTCGTGGCAGAGCGCCTCGAAGTCGCGGAAGGTGCAGAAGTGGATGTTCGGCGTGTTGTACCAAGTGTACGGAAGGAAATCCGACACCGGCATGCGGCCATTGCGCGCGAGGTACCAACGGCAGCGCCAGTGGCCGAAGTTGGGGAAGGTGATGATGCAGGTCTTGCCCACGCGGAGCATCTCCGCCAGCACCTTGTCCGGATAGCGCAGGGCCTGCAGCGACTGGGTCATCACGACCACGTCGAAGCTGTCGCTGGCAAAGTTGCCCAGCCCCTTGTCCAGGTCCTGTTCGATGACGTTGACGCCACGTTCGATGCATTTGGCGATCTTGTCGGAGTCGATCTCCAGGCCATAGCCGCCGACCTGCTTGTGGTCGCGCAGCCAGGCGAGCAGCTCGCCGTCGCCGCAGCCCAGGTCGAGCACGCGGCTGCCGGCGGGGATCCAGTCTTGGATGATTTCCAGGTCGGCGCGCATAGCACTCCTTAAAAGGCGATCCTTATACGATGATGCGGTTCATGTAACCGCCAAAGGCTTGCAGGTAGCGCGGAATCGGCATCAGGAAGGCGTCGTGGCCCTGCGGTGCGTCGATTTCCAGGTAGCTGACGTTCTTCTTCGCCGCCAGCAGCGCGTCGACGATCTCCCGCGAGCGCGCCGGGGAGAAGCGCCAGTCGGTGGTGAAGGACATCACGCAGAAGTCCGCCTTCACCCCCGACAGGGTCCGCGCCAGGTCGTCGCCGTGGGCGGCGGCCGGGTCGAAGTAGTCCAGCGCCTTGGTCATCAGCAGGTAGGTGTTGGCGTCGAAGCGGGTGGAGAATTCCTCGCCCTGGTAGCGCAGGTAGCTTTCCACCTGGAATTCGACGCTGTGCAGGTCGTAGTTGAGCTTCTCCGACTTCATGTCGCGGCCGAACTTGGCGCCCATGGCGTCATCGGAGAGGTAGGTGATGTGCCCGACCATCCGCGCCAGGCGCAGGCCGCGCTTGGGGATGACGTCGTGTTCCTGGAAGTGGCCGCCGCAGAATTCCGGGTCGGAAAGGATGGCCTGGCGCGCGACCTCGTTGAAGGCGATGTTCTGCGCCGACAGCTTGGGCGCGCTGGCGATGCACAGGCAGTGACGCACGCGCTCGGGGTAGCTGATGGTCCACTGCAGCGCCTGCATGCCGCCCAGGCTGCCGCCGACGATGGCGGCCCAGCTGTGGATGCCGAGGCGGTCGGCCAGGCGCGCCTGGCTGTGCACCCAGTCTTCCACGGTAACCACGGGGAAGTCCGCGCCGTAGGCCTTGCCGGTGGCGGGGTTGAGGCTGGTCGGCCCGGTGGAGCCGTTGCAGCCGCCCAGGTTGTTCAGTGCGACGACGAAGAACTTGCGGGTGTCGATGGGCTTGCCCGGACCGATGCAACTGTCCCACCAGCCCGGCTTGCGTTCGTCTTCGCTGTGGTAACCGGCAGCGTGGTGGTGGCCGGAGAGCGCGTGGCAGATCAGCACGGCGTTGCTCGCCGTGGCGTTCAGCTCGCCGTAGGTCTCGATCACCAGCTGGTATTCGGGCAGCGTCTTGCCGCAGGCCAGGGGCAGCGGTTCGTTGAACTGCAGCGTCTGGGGGGTGACCAGACCGACGGAATCTTCGGGGAAGACTGTTGGCATCGACCCAGCTCATGAATAAAAAAGGACGGCCAGTCTAAAGAGCGCCGCCCCCTGCGGCAAGCGCACTCGGAAGGGGGCGGGGCGAGCGTGGCGCGGGGTTCAGGCGCGCTGGGAGGTGGGCAGGGTGACGACCTTGGCCTGGCGCTGCAGCGGCGCCGGGCGGCGCAGCTGGCGGAGGATATCGGTGGCCTCGGCGAGCTGCTGTTCCAGCTCCTCGGTGTAGCGTCCCAGCAGCAGCGAGCGCTGGCGTGCCTGCTGGGTTTCCTGGGCCAGGGCCTTGAGGCGCAGCATGTGGGTTTCCAGCATCTGCTTGTGCTCCAGGCTGTATTGCATCAGCGGCATCAGGGCGTCGGCGGCCCATTGCTCGGCCTCCTCGCGCAGGCGCTGGTGCAGGCCGATGACTTCCTGGGCAACGGTGGCGAAGAAGCGCCGGGTCAGCAGGCGCTGCTCGGTGAGCAGGGTCTTCAGGTGCAGGCGGAAGCGGTCGGCCTTCTCCTGCAGCTTGGCGAGGTCGCGCAGGTAGCGCTGCACGCGGAACTGCGGGGCGTCCAGGGCGTTGAGCGGGTTTTCCTCGTTGTGCCGCTGGTAGATGGCGGCGACCATGCGGTTGGCGGTCTCCGCTTCGTGGCCGAGGGCGACCAGGTCGCCTTCCACGGTGCGGAAGAACTGCAGGATGGCCTGGTGGATGCCGATCGTGGTCCAGCTGCCGCGCAGCTTGTCGTGGACCTTCTTCAGGTGCTGCTGCAGGCGCTCGGCGCGCACGGCCTCGCGCAGCTGCTCGCCCTGATGGCGCAGCAGGCGCTGGTTGGTCTTGAGGCTGAGCAGGCGCTTGTGGTGCAGGTTGTGGTCGTCCTTGGTCCGCGCGGTCAGTTCGAACAGCAGCTGGCCGCTGTCCTGCTGCTGGTCGTTGAGCAGCGCCTGCTGCTCCTTCACCTTGTCCAGGCGTACGCGCAGGCTGTGCTGGCTGTTGTTGACCAGCGCCAGCACTTGGCCGACCACGGCGTCCTCCAGCAGGCGCTCCTTCTGCGCAACGATGCGCTCGCAGAGCAACTCCTCCAGCGACTCCATCTGGCTGCGCGCGAGCAGTTCGCGGTCGCCGCGCACCTTGGCCAGCAGCGCCTGCTTGGCCGACAGCGGCAGCACGTCCTCGCGGGCGATGCCCAGCTGGCGCGCGGTGGTGTCCTGGATGTGGCGGATGGCGTTCTGCACGAAGGTTTCGCCGGCCAGATCGTCCCAGAGCACGTCGATCTTGTTCAGCACGGCGTAGAGCGTGGTGTGGCCGTCCTCGCCGAGCTGGCGCACGTGGTCCCGCCAGATTGCCATGTCGGAGGCAGTGACGCCGGTGTCGGCGGCCAGCAGGAAGAGGATCGACTGCGCGCTGGGCAGCATCGACAGGGTCAGTTCCGGCTCGCTGCCCAGGGCATTCAGGCCGGGGGTGTCGAGGATGCGCAGGCCCTGGCGCAGCAGCGGATGGTCGAAGTTGACCAGCGCATGGCGCCACGCTGGCACCAGCACGATGCCGGGCTTGTCGGTGGCTTCGAGCATGTCCGGATGGAAGCCCAGCTGGATCGCCTGTTCCACCGGCAGCGGCTTGGTCTTGGCGACCTGGGCGAAGGCCTCGGCCATGTTCGCCGGGTCCGAGGTATCCAGCGGGATGTTCACCCAGTGCCGCGGGATGCGCTTGAACTGCGCCACGCTGGCATCGGCGACGCGGGTCTCGATGGGCAACAGGCGGATGTAGGGGCGTTCCGAGCGCGGGTCGAAGAACAGCTCGGTGGGGCACATGGTGGTGCGCCCGGCCTGCGACGGCAGCATGCGGCGGCCGAATCCGGCGAAGAACAGGCTGTTGATCAGCTCGGTCTTGCCGCGCGAGTACTCGCCGACGAAGGCCAGGGTGATGTGGTCGACACGCAGCAGGCGCAGGGTGCGCTCGAGGCGGTTCTCGATTTCCGGGGTATTCAGCCGCGCGCGCTCCAGCCAGCTGCGATAGCGGGTGATCTCGCGGACCAGCTCGCGCTTCCAGGTGACGTAGGCATCGATCTGCTGACTGAGACGTTCCATGCTCATCCGGGCGTTCCTTGGGCTGGCGCGTCCTGCGCGGGGAAGGGATGGCGTGGATTATGCGGCGGAGTGAAGGAATAGCAATTGGCCTACAGCACATTCCTACACGTAAGGTCGGCCAAGGTTACCGAGCGGCTATCCCGAGCTCTGACGGAAGTTTCGTCGGACGGGGTATGCGCACGCGCTTCTGGCGATTCAGCTCGCCGCTTTCCAGCTTCACCGCGCTTTTCGGCACGCCGAAGGCCTTGCCGAGGAACGCCAGCAGGTGGGCGTTGGCCTTGCCTTCCACCGGTGGCGCGGTGAGGCGGATCTTCAGGCGCTCACCGTGCAGCCCGGCGAACTCGTCGCGGCTCGCCTTGGGCTGCAGGTGGCAGTCGAGGATCAGGTCCTCGCCGTCCCAGTGATAGAACGGCATGCCCGGTTACATGAAGGGGCTGAGGATCTGCGGCATCCCGGTCATCGCTGCCAGGTTGCCGATCACCAGCATGTCGATCAGCTTCAGCGCGATGAACGCGAAGATCGGCGAGATATCCAGCCCGCCCAGGTTCGGCAGCAGCTTGCGGAACGGTGCCAGGAACGGCTCGCAGATCTGGTTCACCAGCTGGGCGCCGGGGTTGTAGCTGCCCGGAGCGACCCAGGAGAGGATCACGCTGATGATCAGGGCGAAGAAGAAAATCTTCAGGAACAGCGAGGTCACCGCGATGATCGACCAAACCAGCAGCTGCAGGATGTAGCCGCCGACCCCGTAGCCCATCAGGGTCAGGGTGACGACCATCAGCACCAGCTGGATCAGGATTGCCAGTACCAGGGATGCGAAGTCGATGCCGCCGAAGCCGGGGATGACGCGGCGCAGCGGGTTCAGCAGCGGCTTGGTGGCGCGCACGATGAACTGGCTCAGCGGGTTGTAGAAGTCGGCGCGGACCAGTTGCAGGATGAAGCGCAGCAGCACGATCAGCAGGTACAGGCTGCCAAGTGTCTGGATCACATAGATGGCGGCTGTGGAAAGTCCGGTCATGGGGCGGTCCTTGGTGAACGTTGGGCGCCGGCGCTCAGGGCCGGGCGAATCGGGCGGTCGGTCAACGACGGCGCTGTAACGCCATACTGTAGGGAATTCATCGTCGCCGGTCGCGTGTAAGTGTGTTTCGTCACGTGCAAATTCAACCCCTCCTGGCCATCAGGTCGCGGCCATTGCAGGCCGGGTCGGCGGTTCGGCTCAGGCCCAGCAGGGTGAAGCCGTTGGCTTGCTGGCGGATGCCGACATAACGCTGGTTGCCTTCGGCCAGGGGCTGCGGGCTGTCCAGCTCGATGTCCACCTGGAAGCGCGTGGGATCTGCCTTGCAGCCGCGCACGGCGGTGTAGGCGAGGGTGACGCCGCTGCGTTTGTTCAGCTCGAGGAGTTCTGCCCGCGCGGTCAGCGCCGCCTCGGCGCCGGCCGGATCGGCCCAGGCGCGGGCGAGATCGGCGTCCACCCGCAACCATTCATCGACGAAGCCGCGGCCATTGGACGCGGCGGGCTGGATGCGCTGGAAGCTTTCCCCCTCCTGGCGGTAGCGGAAGATACCTGGGCGGGTCAGCAGGTCGCCGTCCAGGCTGCCGACCTCGGCGCGCCACTCGAAGCCGTCGGGGCGGGCCTTGAGCTGTACTTCCTGTTCATCGCGGACATACCCGTGTTCGCTGTGCAGCAGGGTGCGCTGGTCCTGTTCAGCCGTCGCCGGGCGGATCACCTCCACCGCCAGGTGGCTCCAGCGCGAAGTGCACCAGGGCGTGCCGTGCATCAGCGCCAGATCGCCGCTGGCGAGCCGGCTGAGCATGAACAGGTCGCCGTAGGCGCCGGAAATGTCCTTATAAGGGCCGCTCTGCCAGTCCAGCGCGCGTACCCACGTGTCGCCGTCGCGGCGGTAGCCGCGCAGGACGTTGTCGGTGCCGCAGGGAATGGCGAAGCCGCCGCTCACCAGCAGCAGCGGGGTGGGGCTGTCGCTCAGGCTGACGACGATCTCGTTCTGGTCGGGCAGCGCCACTTCGCCGTCGCTGACGGGCTTGGGCGCGGGCAACAGGCGCTGGCGCAGACCGGCCTGCAGGGCGTCGAGGTCCGGCGTGGCCGGTGCGCAGGCCAGGTGGGCGTCGAAGGCGTCGGCCAGCGTCTGTTTATAGTGCTCGATGGCTTGGCCGAGCGCGGGTGAGACGGTGTTGTCCGCCTCGTCGTCGAAGCCGCTGGCCATGGCTTGCTGCATGGCCTGGTAGGCGGTGCGGGCAGCCTCGTCGATGGGCGGGGCAACGGGACATTGCGCCGCCTGGGCGGCGGCACTGGCCAGCAGGAAACAGACAGCGAGGGGCGGTGCGACCTTCCGTGGTCGCCGGGCGGTGTGGGTCATCGCAATCAGCGGCCCAACTGCTCGGCCAGTTCGGCGGAGCGGTGGTCGGCGGCGTTGACCGCCTTCTCCACCAGTGCCTCGAAGCCGTTGGCCTGGAAGGTGGTGATGGCCGCTTCGGTGGTGCCCTTGGGCGAGGTCACGCGGCGGCGCAGCTCGGCCGGGTCGACATCGCTGGTGGTGGCCATCTGTGCGGCGCCCAGGGCGGTCTGGCGGGCCAGCTGGCCGGCGACCTGGCGGGACAGGCCGAGCTTCTCTCCAGCGGCGGTCATGGCTTCCATCAGCAGGAAGAAGTAGGCCGGGCCGCTGCCGGAGACGGCGGTGACCGCATCGATCTGGCGCTCCTCGTCCAGCCACAGGGCGATGCCCACGGCGCTCAGCAGCTGCTGCGCCTGCTCGCGCTGGGCGGCGCTGACGCTGGCGTTGGGGTACAGGCCGCTGGCGCCCAGGCCGACCAGCGCCGGGGTGTTGGGCATGCAGCGGACGATGGCGCGCGGCTGGCCGTTCACTTCGCCCAGCCAGCGCTCGAGGCTGGCGCAGGGAATGCCGGCGGCGATGGAAACGATCAGCGCGTTCTCGCTCAGCGCCGGTGCCAGCGCCAGGCAGACGTCCTTCATGACCTGCGGCTTGACCGCCAGAACCACCACGTCGGCGCCGGCCACGGCGCTGGCGTTGTCGCCGACCACTTCGATGCCGTGTTCGGCCGCGATCTTCGCGCGCTGCTCGGCGCCCGGATCGCTGGCGCGGATGTCGCCGGCGGCGACGCCCTTGGCGCGCAGGCCGCCGATGAGACTGGCGGCCATGTTGCCGGCGCCGATGAAGGCAATGCGGGTGCTGCTCATGGAGTCTCTTCCTTTATTAGTGCGAGGCGCCGTAGTCGCGGGCGCCGAACAGGGCGGTACCGATCCGCACCCAGGTGGCGCCTTCGCCGATGGCGGCTTCGAGGTCGTGGCTCATGCCCATGGACAGGGTGTCCAGGCCGAGATTCAGGGCTTGCATCAGTTCGCGCAGGCGGCCGAAGGCGGCGTGCTGCGCGGCAACGTCTTCGGTCGGCTCGGGGATGGCCATCAGGCCGCGCAGTTTCAGGTGCGGCAGTTGCGCCACCGCCTGGGCCAGGGCCGGTAATTCCGCGGGGGAACAGCCGGACTTGCTGTCCTCGCCGCTGACGTTCACCTGCAGCAGCACGTTGAGCGGCGGCAGGTTCGCCGGGCGCTGTTCGGATAAGCGCTGGGCGACCTTCAGGCGGTCCACCGAGTGCACCCAGTGGAAGTGCTCGGCGATGGGGCGGGTCTTGTTCGACTGGATGGGGCCGATGAAATGCCAGGTCAGCGGCAGGTCGGCCAGCTCGGCCTGCTTGGCCAGGGCTTCCTGCAGGTAGTTCTCGCCGAAGTCGGCCAGGCCGCAGGCGAACGCCTCGCGGATGTCGGCGGCGGGTTTGGTCTTGCTCACGGCGAGCAACTGAACCGAGTTTGGCGTGCGATTTTTCGCTTGTTCCGCCTCACGGATTCGTACGCGAACCTTTGCAATATTCTCTGCTATCGTGGACATTACCGTCGCTTTTCCGCCCGGCTGCTGCGTGTTCTGCGGCATTCTACCTGCTTGCTCTTGATTGGGGAGTCCCATGGATATTACCGAGCTGCTCGCCTTCAGCGCCAAGCAGGGCGCTTCGGACCTGCACCTCTCGGCCGGCCTGCCGCCGATGATCCGCGTCGACGGCGATGTGCGCCGTATCAACCTGCCGCCGCTGGAGCACAAGCAGGTTCACGCGCTGATCTACGACATCATGAACGACAAGCAGCGCAAGGATTACGAAGAGTTCCTGGAAACCGACTTCTCCTTCGAAGTGCCGGGCGTGGCGCGCTTCCGGGTCAACGCCTTCAACCAGAACCGCGGCGCCGGCGCCGTGTTCCGGACCATTCCCTCCAAGGTGCTGACCATGGAAGACCTGGGGATGGGCGAAGTGTTCAAGCGCGTCTCCGACGTGCCGCGCGGCCTGGTGCTGGTCACCGGCCCCACCGGTTCGGGCAAGTCCACCTCGCTGGCGGCGATGCTCGACTACCTGAACAACACCAAGTACAGCCACATCCTCACCGTCGAGGACCCGATCGAATTCGTCCACGAATCGAAGAAGTGCCTGGTCAACCAGCGCGAAGTGCACCGCGACACCCTGGGCTTCAACGAGGCCCTGCGCTCGGCCCTGCGTGAAGACCCGGACATCATCCTGGTGGGTGAGATGCGCGACCTGGAAACCATCCGCCTGGCGCTGACCGCCGCGGAAACCGGCCACCTGGTGTTCGGCACCCTGCACACCACCTCCGCGGCCAAGACCATCGACCGTATCGTCGACGTGTTCCCCGCCGAGGAGAAGTCCATGGTCCGTTCCATGCTCTCCGAATCCCTGCAGGCGGTGATTTCCCAGACCCTGCTGAAGAAGATCGGCGGCGGCCGTGTCGCGGCCCACGAGATCATGATCGGCACCCCGGCGATCCGTAACCTGATCCGCGAGGACAAGGTCGCGCAGATGTACTCCGCCATCCAGACCGGCGGCGCGATCGGCATGCAGACCCTCGACATGTGCCTCAAGGGCCTGGTCGCCAAGGGCCTGGTCACCCGTGACGCGGCGAAAGAAAAAGCCAAGATCCCGGAAAACTTCTAATCCAACCGGGCCCCCTGCGGCCCGGCGCACGGAGCGCGCCACACGCACTCGCTTCGTGATCCGACAGCCCCGTCGTAGTCAGCGTGAACCTGGCGAGAAAGATCATGGAATTCGAGAAGCTGTTGCGCCTCATGGTGGAAAAGGGTGCCTCCGACCTCTTCATCACGGCCGGCGTGCCGCCTTCGATGAAGGTCAACGGCAAGGTGCTGCCGGTGACCAAGACCGCGCTGTCGCCGGAGCAGACCCGCGAGACCGTGCTCTCGGTGATGAACGAACAGCAGCGCCGCGACTTCGCCGAGAACCACGAGTGCAACTTCGCCATCAGCGCCCGCGGCGTCGGTCGTTTCCGGGTCAGCGCCTTCTACCAGCGCAACCTGGTGGGCATGGTGCTGCGCCGCATCGAGACCAACATCCCGACCATCGACGACCTGAAGCTGCCGGAAATCCTCAAGAAGCTGGCGATGACCAAGCGCGGCCTGGTGATCTTCGTCGGCGCCACCGGTACCGGCAAGTCCACCTCGCTGGCGGCGATGATCGGCTACCGCAACAAGAACTCCACCGGCCACATCATCTCCATCGAAGACCCCATCGAGTACATCCACCAGCACCAGGGCTGCATCGTCACCCAGCGCGAGGTGGGCCTGGATACCGATACCTTCGAGGTGGCGCTGAAGAACACCCTGCGCCAGGCGCCTGACGTGATCATGATCGGCGAAGTGCGTTCGCGAGAGACCATGGACCACGCCGTGGCCTTCGCCGAAACCGGCCACCTGTGCCTGGCGACCCTGCACGCCAACAACGCCAACCAGGCGCTGGAGCGGATCATCCATTTCTTCCCGGCCGACCGTCATGGCCAGGTGTGGATGGACCTCTCGCTCAACCTCAAGGCCATCGTCGCCCAGCAACTGGTGCCGACCCCGGACGGCAAGGGCCGCCGCGCGGTGATCGAGGTGCTGCTGAACACCCCGCTGGCCGCCGACCTGATCCGCAAGGGCGAGGTCCACGAGCTCAAGCCGCTGATGAAGCGCTCCACCGAGCAGGGCATGCAGACCTTCGACCAGGCCCTGTACCAGCTCTACACCCAGGGCGAGATCACCTACGAAGACGCGCTGGCCTACGCCGACTCGGCGAACGACCTGCGCCTGATGATCAAGCTGGGCTCGGAGACCGACGCCGATCACCTGAGCACCATGACCCAGGGCCTGACCCTGGAGATGAGCGACGACGACCCCAACCGCCGCTTCCGCTGATCCCGTTTTTTCGACATGACGCTCACCCGTGAAGCCCGCCCCGTGCGGGCTTTTCGTTTATGCTCAAGGCCTTGTCACGCAATGGGAGAAAGGCATGTCCGCCAACCCTGATACCCACAGCAAGGTCATCGGCTACCTGCTGTGGATCTTCGGCTTCACCGGCTCGCACCGCTTCTACTACGGCCGGCCGATCACCGGCACCATCTGGTTCTTCACCCTCGGCCTGTTCTTCATCGGCTGGATCATCGACCTGTTCCTCATCCCCTCCATGGACGACGCGGCGGACCAGCGCTACCGGGCCGGCGGCGTGGACTACAACGTCGCCTGGATCCTGCTGACCTTCCTCGGCGTGTTCGGCGTGCACCGCATGTACATGGGCAAGTGGCTCACCGGCATCCTCTACCTGTTCACCGGCGGGCTGTTCTTCATCGGCGTGCTGTATGACTTCTGGACGCTGAACAGCCAGATTTCCGAGCGCAACGGGCCGCAGCGGATCTGACCCCGCGCCGACTCTTCTCTTGTGGGAGCGAGCTTGCTCGCGAACATCCTGAGCGTCGAAGCTGGACGATTCGCGCGCAAGCTCGCTCCTACGAAAAGCCAATCCGCCGTCTTTCGTCGCGCCGCCTGGCGCGAGCTGGGCCTCGCGCCTAAGGTCAGGAGGACAGAAGCAGGCGCTGCCGGGCGATCCCCGGCTCGCCCAGAAGGAGTGGCTGCCATGAGCAACGAATCCCGCCCTGCCGTACTCGACCTGATCGGCAATACCCCCATGGTCCGCGTGACGCGCTTCGATACCGGGCCCTGCACCCTGTTCCTCAAGCTCGAATCGCAGAACCCCGGCGGCTCCATCAAGGACCGCATCGGCGTCGCCATGATCGAGGCCGCCGAGCGCGACGGTCGGCTGAAGCCCGGCGGTGTGATAGTCGAGGCCACCGCCGGCAACACCGGCCTGGGCCTGGCGCTGGTGGGCCGCGCCAAGGGCTACCGGGTGGTGCTGGTGGTGCCGGACAAGATGTCCACCGAGAAGGTCCTGCACCTTCGCGCCATGGGCGCCGAGGTGCATATCACCCGCTCCGACGTCGGCAAGGGCCACCCCGAGTATTACCAGGACGTCGCCGCGCGGCTGGCGCAGGACCTGCCCGGCGCCTTCTTCGCCGACCAGTTCAACAATCCCGCCAACCCGCTGGCCCACGAGACCGGCACCGGGCCGGAAATCTGGGCGCAGACCGGCCATGACCTCGATGCCGTGGTGGTCGGCGTCGGCTCCGCCGGCACGCTCACCGGCCTCACACGCTTCTTCCAGAAGGTCCAGCCCGAACTGGAGATGGTCCTGGCCGACCCCGTGGGCTCGATCATGGCCGAGTACTCGCGCTCCGGTGCCATCGGCACGCCTGGCTCCTGGGCGGTAGAGGGCATCGGCGAGGACTTCGTGCCGTCGATTGCCGACCTTTCCAGCGTGCGCCACGCCTACTCGATCAGTGACGAGGAAAGCTTCGCCACCGCCCGCGAACTGCTGCGCAACGAAGGCATCGCCGCCGGCTCGTCCACCGGCACGCTGCTGGCCGCCGCGCTGCGCTTCTGCCGCGAGCAGAAGCAGCCCAAGCGCGTGGTCAGCCTGGTCTGCGATACCGGCACGCGCTATCTGTCAAAGATCTACAACGACCAGTGGATGACCGACCAGGGCCTGCTGCAGCGCAAACATTACGGCGACCTGCGCGACATCATCGCGCGGCGCTTCGAGGAAGGCCGGGTGGTCAGCGTCGGCCCCGGCGACACGCTGCTTACCGCCTTCCAGCGCATGCGTCTGGCAGACATCTCCCAGCTCCCGGTACTCGACGGCAAGCGGCTAGTGGGCGTGATCGACGAGTCCGACATCCTCATGGGCGTGCATGACGACCCCGCGCACTATCGCTGCGAAGTCTCCAGCGCCATGAGCGACGCGCCGGAAACCCTCGCCCCCGGCGCCAGCCTCGCCGAGCTGGAAGCCGTACTGGGCCGCGGCCTGGTCGCCATCATCGCCGACGCCTCGGGCTTCCATGGCCTGATTACCCGATTCGACCTGCTCAACCATCTGCGGAGGACCCTCGCATGAGCCAGCACGACGACCGCCTCGGTTTCGCCACCCGCGTGATCCACGCCGGGCAGGAGCCGGACCCGTCCACCGGGGCGATCATGCCGCCGATCTACGCCAACTCCACCTACCGCCAGGACAGCCCCGGCGTACACAAGGGCCTCGACTACGGCCGCTCGCACAATCCCACGCGCTGGGCGCTGGAGCGCTGCGTGGCGGACCTGGAAGGCGGCAGCAAGGCGTTCGCCTTCGCTTCGGGGCTGGCGGCCATCTCGGCGGTACTGGAGCTGCTCGACGCCGGCTCGCACATCGTCTCCGGCAACGACCTCTACGGCGGCACCTTCCGCCTGTTCGAACGGGTGCGCCGGCGCAGCGCCGGGCACGACTTCCACTTCGCCGACCTGGCCCAGCCCGGAGCGCTGGAAGCGGCGCTGACCGACAAGACGCGCATGGTCTGGGTGGAAACCCCGAGCAACCCGCTGCTGCGCCTGACGGACCTTGCCGCCATCGCCCGCACCTGCCGCGAGCGCGGCATCCTCTGCGTGGCCGACAACACCTTCGCCAGCCCCTACGTGCAGCGCCCGCTGGACCTGGGCTTCGATATCGTCGTGCACTCCACCACCAAATACCTGAACGGGCACTCGGACGTGATCGGCGGCATCGCCATCGTCGGCGACAACCCCGACCTCGCCGAACGCCTGGGCTTCCTGCAGAACTCGGTGGGCGCCATCGCCGGCCCGTTCGATGCCTTCCTCACCCTGCGCGGGGTGAAGACCCTCGCCCTGCGTATGGAGCGCCACTGCGCCAACGCTCTCGACCTGGCGAAATGGCTGGAGCAGCAACCGCAGGTGAAGCGCGTCTATTATCCCGGCCTGCCGTCCCACCCGCAGCACGAGCTGGCGCGTCAGCAGATGAAGGGCTTCGGCGGGATGATCTCGCTGGACCTGGACACCGACCTCGCCGGCTCGCGGCGCTTCCTGGAGAACGTCCAGCTGTTCGCCCTGGCGGAAAGCCTGGGCGGCGTGGAAAGCCTGATCGAGCACCCGGCGATCATGACCCACGCCAGTATCCCGCCGGAGAACCGCGCGGCGCTGGGCATCGGCGATTCTCTGATTCGCCTGTCGGTGGGCGTCGAAGATGTGGAAGACCTGCGTACCGATCTGGCAAAGGCGTTGGCGATGATCTGACGCGCTTTTCGTAGGAGCGGGCTTTGGAGGGGAACCCCCAAGCAGCCGGGGGGGGGGTGTTTGGGGGGCAGCACGCGCCAACAAAAGCCCCCGCGCGCGGGGTGTTGGGGGGGG
>NZ_JBGLYK010000617.1:0-232 GCF_047304025.1 Pseudomonas sp. Pseusp97
GGCACAACGTTTCTCTATCGGACCCGGGCGTACGTCACCTGTTGCCGGAAGGCCCTGCGCGGAGGGTTAGAGTGCAGGTAACCCCATTCATCAGAGACGATGCGAGGAGCATTTCCATGCGAATGAATCCCACCCGGCGCGCGATGCTAGGCGGCGCTGCGGCCGCCGCTGCTGTCGGTCTGGCCGGATGCCTGCAGAACCCGAATGAGGGCGGCGGCGGTGACGGCGGCGG
>NZ_JBGLYK010000618.1:0-232 GCF_047304025.1 Pseudomonas sp. Pseusp97
TGTATCATTGAGGGGAGAGTTGTTGGCGCTGGTGTAATTGAGCGGTGCTGTTTTGCTGGGAGTGAGGTTTCGAGTGCTGTGCGTTGTGCGATCGACGCTTGTCTCGTGCTGAACGGGTTTTTTTGTTCTGCTGATCAGCCATGATTGTTTAACTCCTATACGTTTGGGTGACGCTTGATCTGCGCCAGTACGCTGAAGGGATTGGGGCGCTCTTCGACGTTCTCGCTGGGTT
>NZ_JBGLYK010000619.1:0-231 GCF_047304025.1 Pseudomonas sp. Pseusp97
ACCCAGCCCCATTTGGCGACGTTGGCGGGGGCGCGGTTGCCCGAGTTGTCGTACCAGGCCACGGTGTGGGTGCTCTGGTTGTTGGTGGTCACTCCGCCTGCGGTCGTGCTGCTGAGTGCCTGCGCCTGCTGGCTGCTGCGGGCACGCGAGGGGGTCAGCGAGGAGCTGGTGGCTTCGCCGGCGGTCCTGCGGTCCCAGATGCCTTACAGGCTCTGCACGCCGGTGGAGGTC
>NZ_JBGLYK010000620.1:0-230 GCF_047304025.1 Pseudomonas sp. Pseusp97
GCCTCGTTCTGTTGCAGGAAATCTTCGGCGTCAACGACACCATGAAGGCGACGGCCGACCGCTTCGCCGAGGAAGGCTACGTGGTGCTGGTGCCCGATCTCTTCTGGCGGATAAAGCCAGGCATCGAACTGGGTTATGACGAAGCCGACATGAAGCAGGCGCTCGCCTACCTGAATCAGTTCGACACTAATCTGGCGGTGGACGATATCGCGGCCACCATTGCCGCACTG
>NZ_JBGLYK010000621.1:0-229 GCF_047304025.1 Pseudomonas sp. Pseusp97
CGCCTGGGCCTGCTGGAACAGGCTGAGGCTGAAATACAGCATCTGCCCCAGCCCGCCGGCACCGACGAAGCCGAGTACGCTGGCCATGCGGATATTGTTCTCCCAGCGGTAGAGCATGTAGGCCACCAGTTGCGGCCAGACCGCCGGCAGGGTGCCGTAGGCGAAGGCGGCGACGCGCCCGCCACCGGCCAGGCGCACGGCCTCTGCCGGCGCGGTCGGGGTATTTTCC
>NZ_JBGLYK010000622.1:0-229 GCF_047304025.1 Pseudomonas sp. Pseusp97
TTTTTTTTTTTTTTCCGCCCCCCCCCCGCCCCCCCCCCCCGCCCCCCCCCAGGGGGGGGGGCGCCCCCCCCCCCCCCCGCTCCTACAGAGAACAGCCAGGCTTGCTACCGGAGTCGGTCACCGGCCGGGAGCGCATTCGCAGGAGCGCCGTAACAGCTTTTCGTAGGAGCGGATCTTATCCGCGAATCCGGCCGGCAGGCCGGCGCTCAGGTACGGCACCGCTGGCGCG
>NZ_JBGLYK010000623.1:0-229 GCF_047304025.1 Pseudomonas sp. Pseusp97
TAACGAATGCTTCATCTGGCCGAGAGCAAGGTGCGCCCAAGATAGGCCACGAGCTTCTTCCTGGACGTGTTGTGCGATGTTGCGCCTACGACTGATATCCCTGAAAAGCTCGCCAACGAGCTGGCGCTGCGCCGGGTGCATGAGTTGTACGAGTGAGCGGGTCGCGGAGCCACGCTACCTGCTGAGGAAGTAACTGCGTGGTGATTGCTCTGCTCCGTCACCGAATATG
>NZ_JBGLYK010000624.1:0-227 GCF_047304025.1 Pseudomonas sp. Pseusp97
GGTGGCGCCGATGAACAGGCCGTCGAGCAGGTAGCTCCACATGCCGATCAGTGGCAGGCAGGCGAGGTAGGGCAGGTATTGGTCGGCGGTGGCGCGCACCTCCGGGATGTCGCTCTGCAGGGCGATGAACAGGTGCCCGAAGACGGCGAAGAAGGCGACGAACAGCAGGCTCGAGATCAGCGACCAGCCGCACGCGACCACCAGTGAACGGCGCAACGCGGTGCGGT
>NZ_JBGLYK010000625.1:0-225 GCF_047304025.1 Pseudomonas sp. Pseusp97
GGCGACCTCGACGAAGACGCCCCGCATTGGCTGCGCATCCTCTGGTCGGTGGTGATCACCCTGGTGACCATCGGCCTGCTGTTCGCCGGCAACTTCACCGCCATGCAGACCGTCGTGGTGCTGGCCGGCCTGCCGTTCTCGGCGGTGCTGATCCTGTTCATGTTCGGTCTCTACAAGGCCATGAAGAAGGATTACGAGGCACTGCACGGGCAAGTCCCGGCGCCG
>NZ_JBGLYK010000626.1:0-211 GCF_047304025.1 Pseudomonas sp. Pseusp97
GGCAGGGGCGGCTGGATTCGAACCAACGCATGGCAGGATCAAAACCTGCTGCCTTACCGCTTGGCGACGCCCCTGTAGCTTACAACTTGCGGAGCAATGTGTTCGTTGACGCTGTACGTTGAACCCTGTGGGTTAATGGCAGGGGCGGCTGGATTCGAACCAACGCATGGCAGGATCAAAACCTGCTGCCTTACCGCTTGGCGACGCCCCT
>NZ_JBGLYK010000062.1:0-27744 GCF_047304025.1 Pseudomonas sp. Pseusp97
GGCGCGAAGCTGGAAGCGCTGCCGGCCCTGCCGCTGATGCCCGACATCCCCCACGCCCGCCTGCTGCTCGATGGCGCCCATTGCGAGCGCCTGCCCGGCGATGGCTGGGAGGCCTACAGCAAACCTTTCCGCACCCTGGAAGATACCCACGTGCTGGCGGCGATCTGCGCCTGGCTTTATGGCCTGGCCGTGGAATACCAGTGGCCGGCGGAGCTGGGGCTGCGCCTCACCGGCGTGCTCGCCGGTTGCGCCGAAGTCAGCCGGCAGCCCGCCTCGCAACCGGAAACCCATCTGCTGCTGGCCGGTGTATTCAGCCAGTTCGAAAGCCTTGCCGTGTCATTGGATGCCGCATTCGCCTCCGGCAATGCGGAGCTGGCGGCGGTGTGGAAGCGGGACAGGGGCGTACTCGCCATTGCCGGCTCCGCGCGAGCCAAACGCCTGGAGAAAGCGAGGGTGGCAATGGGCCTTGACCCACGTCAGTGAGGGCGGGGGGAGGGGACGTTAGCCTTACAGAGGTTTCTGAGATACCAAGAAATTTCCGCAGGGCTACCCACTGTTTTCCCTCCCACTGCTTCAGGAAATCCCCTCATGCGACGCGAACCCATCGTGCTGTTCGACGACGGTAAACACCAATGCCTGTGTTTCGACGATCTGGTCAGCGGCGACGGTGTGCAATCCAACCAATTCCTCATCGTCGACCACGACAAGCGCCTGCTGCTCGATCCGGGCGGCGACCTGACTTACACCCCGCTTTCGCTGGAACTCTCCAAGCTGTTCCCGCTGCAGGACCTGGACTACATCTTCGCCTCGCACCAGGACCCGGACATCATTGCCGCGCTGGATAAATGGTTGCTGCACACCCGCGCCAAGGTCATCTGCTCCAGGCTCTGGGCGCGCTTCCTGCCGCACCTCACGGCCAGCTACCTGGCGGTCAGCCACGGCATCTCCACCTATGACCGCGTGATCCCGCTGCCGGACCGCGGCGAGTCGGTGCAACTGGGCCGCTGCCAGCTGAAGATGATCCCCGCGCACTTCCTCCACTCGGTGGGCAACTTCCAGGTCTATGACCCGATCAGCAAGATCCTCTTCTCCGGCGACATGGGCGCCTCCCTGGTGGACGACGCCAGTCCGGTGCAGGACTTCGCCGCCCACGTGCCGCACATGGAAGGCTTCCACCGCCGCTACATGGCCTCGAACAAGGTCGGCCGGCTGTGGGCCAACATGGTCCTCGGCCTGGACATCGAGATGATCGTCCCGCAGCACGGCCGGCCGTTCGTGGGCAAACCGATGGTCACCGCCTTCCTCGACTGGATCGCCGACCTCCAGTGCGGCATGGACCTCATGGGGCCGGACGACTACCAGATTCCGCGCTGAAAGGCTCGTGCTGACACGCTCTTGTTAACAGGCTCGGCGCTGACCGATTGCGCCAATCGTCCTTGATTACGGCACGATCGGCGCTTAATCCGTCATCTTCACCGTGCTAGGGTGCGGGCCGACCTGATAACAAGAGGCCCGCCGATGCCCATTGCCCCCTTCCGCCCAGCGCTGCGCGCGCTGGCGTTGGCCACCTGCCTGCTGAGCAGCCACGCCCACGGCGCCGAAACCTGGCCCGAGGCCGACTGGCCCCACGGCGCAACGCCCAGCGGCGTTGCCGTGCAGGAATTCGAGAACTACACCTTCCCCACCCGCGACGACGACACCCGCAAGGGCGTGCGCACCGACGCCGTGGTGGTCATCCGCGATGGCCAGCTGATCTACGAGCGCTACGCCGGACCGACCAGCGCGCAGACGCCGCACCTCGCCTGGTCGATGAGCAAGAGTGTGATGGCCAGCGTCCTCGGCGTGGCCTTCGGCGAGGGCAAGTTCCAGCTCGACGACCCGGTCGCCAAGCATTACCCGGCGTTCGCCGAGCACCCCGACATCAGGATGCGCGACCTGCTGCACTGGGCCTCAGGCCTGGCCTGGCAGGAAGAGTACGAATACGCGCCGGTACGCTCCTCGGTGGTGGCGATGCTCTACACCCGCGGCCGCGACGACATGGCGAAATTCACCGCCGGCTTCCCAGCCGACGCCGAACCGGGCAAGCGCTTTCGCTACTCCAGCGGCGACAGCAACGTGCTCTCCGCCACGCTCAAGCAGATGGTCGGCCAGGACTACGCGAACTACCCCTGGACCGCGCTGTTCGAGCCGCTGGGCATCCAGTCCGCCGTCTGGGAGCGTGACGCCAGCGGCACCTTCGTCGGTTCCTCCTACGCCTACATGACCGCGCGCGACCTCGCCCGCATCGGCCTGCTGATGGAGCGTGACGGGCGTTGGAAGGATCGCCAGCTGCTGCCGCAGGACTGGCTGAAGTTCGTCCTCGCGCCGTTCCCCGAGTACCGGCCCGATCCCAAGAAGCCCAACGAGGCGGTGCCCGGCGGCCAGTGGTGGCTCAACCGCCCGGTGGCCGGCGCGCCCGCGCCCTGGCCGGATGCGCCCGAGGACACCTTCGCCGCGCTCGGCCATTGGGGGCAGGCGCTGTACGTGATTCCCGAACAGAAGCTGGTCATCGTCCGCTACGCCGACGACCGCGACGGCAGCTACCAGCACGACACCTTCCTCAAGCTTGCCCAGGCGGCCTTCGCCCACGGGGAGGTGCAGCCATGATCCGCCGCCATCCGATCCTCACCGCCCTGGTCCTGCTGCTGCTCGCCGTCGTGACCACTGCATGGCAGAACCGCGTCCACCTCGCCGCCTTCCCCGGCATCATCGGCGCCTATACCGCCAAGGAGTACTGCTCCTGCCGCTACGTCATGGGGAACTCGGCGGACTATTGCCGGGCCTATACCAAGCAGTACGTGCCGACCAGCGCCTTCCTCGACGACGAAGCGCGCAAGCGGGTGACCGCCCGCGGCCTTGGCAGTACGCAGACAGCCGCCTGGCTCGGTGCGCGCGAGGGATGCCAACTGATGCCCCAGGCGGATGAATTGCCCGAATCGGGCAGCCACTGACGGGCGCGTTCCACGGAGCGGGGCGACCCGCTTCGGAGGATCAATGCGTTACTTTTTGTGTGCACTGCTGGTGCTGGTAAGCCCCTTTGCATTAGCAGAATGGCAACTGGACGGCGATACCTCGCGGATCAGCTTCGTCTCGGTCAAGCGCGGCAAGATGGCGGAAGTGCAGCGCTTCGACCGCCTCTCTGGGCAGATCGACGACAAGGGCGCGGTGCGCGTGGTAGTGCCGCTGGAGTCCATCGACAGCGGCCTGGCGCTGCGCGACGAGCGCATGCGCAACTCCTTCTTCGAGATCGAGCGCTTTCCCGAGGCGATCATCAGCAGCCAGCTCGACCTGAGCCGATACGAGGACCTGCAGGTCGGCCAGTCGCGCCAGGAAACCGTGGACTTCAACCTCGACCTGCACGGCCAGCAGCGCCGGCTCAAGTCAGAGGTGCTGGTCAGCCGCCCCAGCGAGAGCCGCATCGAAGTGACGACCCTGGAGCCGCTGGTGCTCAAGCTGATCGACTTCGACCTGGAAGAGAAGCTGGAGCCGCTCAAGGAAGTTGCCAACGTTCCCTCCATCACCCCCGAGGTGCCGGTGTTTGCGGTGCTGGGGTTCAGTCAGGTGATCAAGCAGGCGCCGTGATACTCGCGCCATGGACCTGAAGGAGCGGGCCATGCCCGCTATCCGTCGACAGGGTCGACGCGTGCTTCGGCTCCGATGCTGCGGGCCTGCTGCTTCGGTTGGGGTGTTCCTGCGCCGCTTCGGCGTGCGCGCGGACTCTGTGTTTCGCCCCCTCGGGCGAGTTACTTTCTCAAACGCCAGAAAGTAACCAAAGGGCTTGCCCCGGACATCCGGTTTTTCGCTTAGGCGAAAAATTCCCTCGTTGAAGCGAAGTTTCAGGGGCACGCTGCGAAGGGCCGTCCCTGGCCCATCGCAGCTCTCGCGGCATCCATGCCGCTCAACCCCTGAAACTCCGCTTCAACGAGGCCTCCTGAACGGGGCCGTTCGGAGTGCGCGGATACTTCTCTGGAAGCCTTCAAATAGCCAGAGCCAGAGCCAGAGCCGTGGGGCTCTTCGTAGGAGCGAGCTTGCTCGCGAACCGCACGACACGCTGTCCACTGCGAAAACGGACGGCTTTACGCCCGCGCCGCAATCGCCGGCACATCGGTCTGGAAGCGAAACCCCGAGCCCACGCTGCAACTGGAAGCGCCGATGAGCACGAAGGTGAGCAGCAGGATGGTCTTCATGGCGTGGCTCCTTTGATTCAGGATCGAACAGCCTCCAGTCTAGGTCGCGCCGCCCGATGTGCGCCGAAGGTAAGGAAGCTGCCCAATGCGAACAGCCAGGCGCTGGCCCCGCCGTAGCCAAGCACCCAACCGAACCCCTGCACCAGTGCCGCGCGGGCACCGTCCGGATCGTCCGTACCCAGTCGGCCGCTGGCGATGCTGGCCGCCAGTTGCAGCTTCTCGCCACCCTCTACGCCGTTCAGAGCTGCCGCGACGCCGGAAAGCAGGATCAGCCCCATCACCGCGATGTTGATCGCCAGGGAGATCATCCGCGCGCTCATGTCGATGCCCGAGGCCATGCCAGCGCGGGCGGCGGGCACGGCGGCGGTGGAGGTGTTGGTCACCGTGGTGTTGGTCAGCCCCAGACCGATCCCGGCCAACACGCAGCCCGGCAGCAGGGTCAGCCAGCTGGCATGGTCCAGGCTGCTGCCCCAGAGCATCAGGAAGAAGCCGGCGCCGATCACGAACATGCCGCCGGGGATCACCCAGCCGGGCTGGAAGCGGTGCGCCAGGCGCTCGGCAATCGGCGGCACCACCAGTGTTGGCAGGGTGTACGCGAGCAGCGACCAGCCGGCCTTCACGTCGTCGTAGCCGAGCACGCCGTGGTAGTAGACCGGCAGGTAGATCATCAGCGGCCAGAAGCTCACGTTCATCCCCGCCGAGGCGAACATCGCGCCGGAGAAGGCGCGGATGCGCAGCACCGAGAAGTCGAACATCGGGTGGGCGACGCGGCGCTCGATGAGGACGAAAGCAATCAGGCAGGCAAGGCTGAGCAGCAGGATCGCCAGCGCGGCCGGGCTGGAGAAACCCATGTCGGCGCCCTGGGTGATGTAGTAAACCGTGCCGAGCACCGCCAGCGACAGCGTGAGCAGGGCAAGCGGCCCGTGGACCAGGAACACCCACTGCCAGCTGGCTAGCGCGACGATGGCACTGCCGACGATCGGCCCGAAGCCGAGGCCGATGCCGAACACCACGCCCCAGGCGGCGAAGGCACGCACGCGCTCGGCCGGGTCGCTGAACTGGCTGGTGAGCACCGCCACCTGGCAGATCAGCATGACCCCGCCGGCGGCGCCCTGCAGGAAGCGCCCGGCGATCATGGTCGGCATATCGCCCGCCAGGCCGCAGAGCAGCGAGGTGACACCGAAGAGCGCCAGGCTGATGACGAACAGGCGCTTGCGGCCGAAGCGGTCGGCCAGGGTGCCGGCGGCCATCAGCACGCTGGTGACGGCGATGGTGTAGGCGTTCATCACCCATTGCAGGTCCTGGAAGTCGCCGTGCAGCACACGCTCCAGGGCCGGCAGGCTGGCCGGCACGCTGGAGATTTCCAGGCCGAACATCATCGAGGACAGGCACACCGCCGCCAGGGCGATGAGGTTTCTGGGGTTGTGAAGGGCAGTCATGGCAGTGGGCTCCGTGTGGTGAGCCACCATTGTCGAAAAGAACAGGGTTCCCCATTGGCTCCATTTGGTCCCATCATTGGCGCTCATCAGGATTCAAAGGAGCGGGGCGATGGACGACCGACTCGATGGCATCGCCACTTTCGTCCAGGTGGTCGATGCCGGCAGCTTCGCCGTCGCGGCGGAACGCCTGAACCTCACGCGTTCGGCGGTGGGCAAGGCCATCGCCCGGCTGGAGGCGCGCCTGGGCGTGCGCCTGCTGCAACGCACCACGCGCAGCCAGAACCTCACCGACGACGGCCAGGTGTTCTACGACAGCTGCGTGCGCGCGCTGGCCGAGCTGGACGCCGCGCACACGGCGCTGGAGGGCGGGCGCAGGGAGCCGCGTGGGCGTCTGCGGGTCAGCGTGCCGATCTCCTTCGGCCACCTCTGCGTGGCGCCGCTGATGCTGGCGCTGGCGCGGCAATATCCGTCGCTGAAGATCGACATGTCCTTCACCGACCGCCGCGTCGACCTGGTGGAGGAGGGCATCGACCTGGCCGTGCGGATCGGCCCGCTGAGCGACAGCGCAACACTTGCTGCCCGCAAGCTAGGCGTGCAGTACACCGGCATCGGCGCGGCGCCGTCGTACATCGCCGAGCACGGCATGCCGGACCACCTCGACGAACTGGTCGGCCACGCCTCCATCAGCTACTCCGTCGCGGGCGTCACTTCGCCCTGGGACATGCGCGACGACGACGGCTACGCCAGACGCATCGAGATGGACCCGCAGCTGAGCATGGACGACCTGCAGGCGATCACCGCTGCCGCCGTGGCCGGCTTCGGCCTGGCGCGCCTGCCGACCTGGCTGCTGGCCCGGCACGTGAAGCGCGGCGAGCTGGTGGTGGTGAAGGGACGCTGCAGGTTGCCGCCGCTGGAGATCCACGCGGTGTGGCCGAAGACCCGCTACATGCCATCGAAGATTCGCTGCGCCATCGATGCGCTGGTGGACGGGATTCCCGCTCTGTTGGCCGACTGAACCATTGGCGCTCTTGCCTGCCCAATGGGCTCGCCGCTCGGCCGGTTTGCAAGCCGACGGCGGGCCGCTATCGTTGGCCGTTGATCTGTCCGTTTTCCATGTAAGGGATTTCATGCGCTCGCTGTTCGCCTTCCTCTTCGCGGCCTGCTTCGCCGCTTCCGCCCAGGCCGCCTGGTACCTCGACTACGAGTCCTCGCGGCTGACCTTCGTTACCACCAAGAACGCCGACATCGCCGAGGTGAACCGCTTCCTGGTGATGCACGGCAAGGTGGAGGAGCAGGGGCAGGTGGAGCTTCGCATCGAGATGGATTCGATCAGCACCGGTATCCCGCTGCGCGATGAGCGCCTGCGCGACAAGCTGTTCGACACCGAGAAGTTCCCCGAGGCGCGCATCACCTCGCGCATCGACCTGCGCCCCATCACCGACCTCGCCAGCGGCGTGCAGCTGGAGACGCGCCTGCCGCTGCGCCTGGATCTGAACGGCCAGGCGAAGGACTACCGCACCGATGTACTGATCACCCGCCTGGACGAGCATCGCTTCCAGGTGGTGACCCTCTCGCCGCTGGTGATCAACGCCGCTGACTTCGGCCTCGCGCCGGGCGTGGCGCAGCTGCGCAAACTGGCCGGGCTCAAGAGCATCGGCCTGTCGGTGCCGGTGGGCGCCGTGCTGATCTTCGCCTCGCGGTGAGCGGCCCGATCTTCCCCTGGCGGACGGGCAACCGTTTCGCCCTGCTCTGCGACGGCGAGCGCTTCTTCCCGCGCATGTTCGAAGCCATCGACAGCGCCGAGCGGCAGATCGAGCTGGAGCTTTACCTGGTGGAAAGCGGCAGCTGCGCCGAGGCCTTGCTGGACCGTTTGTTGGCGGCGCTGGCGCGCGGCGTGAAGGTGCGCTGCCTGTTCGACGCCTTCGGCAGCCTGAAGCTGTCCAGCGCCTGGCCGCGCCAGTTCCTGGAAGTCGGTGGCGAGCTGCGCTATTACAACCCGCTGAACTGGAAGGCCGGCATTCGCAACCTGTACCGCGACCACCGCAAGTTGCTGCTGGTGGACGAGCGCATCGCCTATGTCGGCGGCACCGGCGCCACCGACGAGTTCTGGTCGGCGCGGGAAAACCGCAGCGACTGGCACGAAGTGATGGTGGAAATGACCGGCCACATCGTCGCCGACTGGCAGCGCCTGTTCGAGCGGCAATGGAACGCGTGCCTTGGCGTGCGCGCCTGGAAGCCGCGCGAGGAAGTCCTGCTGACCCGCCTGCCGCCGCTCCCGGACTACGGCGAAGGCATGGCGCGGGTGGCCTATGCCGACGCCGGCCAGCACCGCGACATCCTCCAGGCGTTGGTGCGTTCGCTGCGTGGGGCACACCAGCGCGTGTGGCTGGCGACCCCTTACTTCCTGCCGACCTGGAAAGTCCGCCGCGCGCTGCGCAAGGCGGCCCTGCGCGGCGTCGATGTGCGCCTGCTGCTCACCGGGCGTCTCACCGACCACGCGCCCGTGCGCTACGCGGGGCAGCGCTATTACCCGAGCCTGTTGCGCGCCGGGGTGAAGATCTTCGAATACCAGCCGCGTTTCCTTCATCTGAAGATGGTACTGGTCGATGACTGGGTCAGCGTTGGCTCGTGCAACTTCGATCATTGGAACCTTCGGTTCAATCTGGAGGCCAATGTAGAAGCGTTCGATCCGGCCTTCACCGTGGCGGTGGCCGACTGCCTGGCCGCCGACTTCGCGCAGAGCCGCGAGATCGACCTGGCTTTCTGGCGTGCGCGCCCCTGGTGGAAACGCCTGCGCGAGCGCCTGTGGGGCTCGCTGGACCGACTGGTGGTGAACTTCCTCGACCGCCGCCGATGATGTCGTTGTGCGTCCAGCCGCCGTTCGTCTAGTCGAGAGGAGAGAAGCGTGGACGGGTTGCAGAAGAAGGAGCGTTTCATCGGGCTGGAGTGGCTGCGCTTCCTGATGGGCCTTTACGTGGTGATCTACCACACCCTGCACAGCTACCCGGCGCAGCAGAAGTTCGCCGGCCTGGATGACCTCACCGCGCTGGGCTTCTTCGCCACCAGCACCTTCTTCGTGCTCTCCGGTTTCCTGCTCTGCCACGTCTATGTCACCGACGGGCAACTGCGCGAGAGCCCGCGCAGCTTCTTCACCAAGCGCCTTTCCAACCTCTACCCGCTGCACATCTTCTCGATCCTGCTGACCATCGGCGTGCTGCTGGTGGTGAGCGGGCTGGGGATCGGCCCGGACCTCGACCAGGCCACGCCGCGCTTCGTCATCTACGACACCAACGAGGCCATCGGCCGGTTGCAGCCGGAGCTGTTCCACCACTGGATGAGCGACCGCGAGCTGCTGTTCAACAGCATCCTCCAGCTCACCATGCTGCAGGCCTGGAATCCCTACTACCTGACCTTCAACGCGCCGCTCTGGTCGCTGTCGACGCTGTTCTTCTTCTATCTCTGCTTCCCCTTCGTCGCGCCGCGCCTGGCGCGCCTGCGGAACAAGTGGCGCTGGCTGCTGGTGCTGTGGCTGCTCTACCTGATTCCGCCGATCCTGGTGGTTGCCAGCGAGCAGTACGGCATGCCCTGGACCGGTCTGCTGCATCGCAACCCGCTGCTGCGCCTGCCGGAATTCCTCAGCGGCATCCTCGCCTACGGTCTGTTCCGCGAGTACAAGGATGCCGGCCGACTGCCGGGGCGCGGGATGCTGGCGGCAATGGGGGCTTTCGTGCTGGCGAACTTCCTCGTCGCCGATTACCTCTACACCCACGGCGCGAAGTTCTGGTACTTCCTGCTGCACAACGGCCTGCTGCTGCCGGCGCAACTCGTGCTGGTGTACCTGAGCGCCTTGCCGCGCGATCCGAAGAGCAGTCTCATCCGCCACTGGTCGCCGCGCCTGGGGGCGGCGTCGCTGTCGCTTTTCGCCCTGCACGTGCCGCTGTTCACGCTGTTTTCGCGCACCGAGAAACTGATCCGTGCACCGGGGGATTGCCTGGCCGACTGGGCCTTCTGTGTCGAGTCAGCTACCCATCAGCAGCTGTCGCTGTGGCTTTACCCGCTGTTCCTGCTGTTCATGGTCACCAGCTGCGTGCTGGTGCAGGAGCGCTGCGTGGTGCCGGTGCGCAAATGGCTGGTCCGGCATCTGTTGCCGGCGCCGCCTGGGGCAGGACGACGGGTGATTACCGAGTCGTAGTCACGGGTTCGGGCCGTTCGCGAGCAAGCTCGCTCCTACGAAGAGCACGGCCTGGGCCTGTAGATCGTAGGGCGCATAACCCGTTCCGGGTTATGCGCCCTACGGTCTGATCCTATCCTGTAGGAGCGAGCTTGCTCGCGAACCGGATGCCATGCCGGGGCCCGCCAGCTCTGCCGACCTGCGCTGTCCGTGCTAGGTTTTCAGCAGCGCTGCCGCTGCGGCCTTTCGCGGACGACGACCACCATGCCCCAGGACATCCGCCTGCTCAGCGGCGAAGCCATCCGCCCCTTCATCGATGACCTGGCGCGCCTGCGCATCAGCGTCTTTCGCGAATATCCCTATCTCTTCGACGGCAGCCCGGAATACGAAGCCGGATACCTCGACGCCCACGTGCGCTCGGCCTGGAGCCTGTGCGTGCTGGTGCTCGACCAAGGGCGAGTGGTGGGCGCGGCGACTGCACTACCGCTGCAGGACGAAGCCGAGGCGTTCCAGCGGCCCTTCCTCGAGCAGGGATGGAACCCGGAGCGCATCTTCTACTTCGGTGAGTCGGTGGTGCTTCCGCCCTATCGCAGCGCCGAACTGGACCTGCGCTTTTTCGAGGAGCGCGAGCGCTTTGCCCGTGGTTTGAAGCGTTTCGACTGGTGCACCTTCTGCGCCCTGCGGCGGCCACCGGAGCAGGGCGCACGACCTGCCGGTTACCGGTCGCCGGACGCCTTCTGGCTGCAGCGAGGCTTCACCCCGCAGCCATCGCTGCAGACCGAACACCACTGGCGCGATGTCGGCGAGCAACGGGATACCGCCAAGTCGATGATGTTCTGGCTCAAGGAGCTGAGCTGACTGCCGCTCAGTAACCGGCTTCGCGCTGGTGACGGAAGGCGAGGATCACCAGGGTGTCACCGTCGATGCGGTAGCGGGCGAGGTAACCGCTGTCACCGAAATCGATGGGCCACTCGCGATAAACCACCGGCAGGTCATCGATCAGCCGGCCCATCTGCGGATACGCCCCGAGGGCCTGGGTGGCTTCGATGATCACCCGGCCGGCCCGGCGTGCGGCGGTAGGGTTGGTTTCGCGCAGGAAACGGCGCAGGCGTTCGAGGTCACGCAGCGCCGCGGGCGCGTAGATCACTCGCATGTCGGAGCGTCTTGTTCATCCTCGGCGCCCCAGCTGTTCAGCCAGTTCTCCACCGTTTCGGCAGTGACGTGTCGGCCGGTCGCCTGGAACTCCTCCCACGCCTGCTCGGTGTCCTTCTTCAGCTTTTCCCGCTGCTCTTCGCGCACCACGTACTGGCCGATGGCTTCGCGAATGATCCAGTGCGGCGAGCGCTGGCGCAGCTCCGCCAGCTCGCGGATGCGGGCGAGCATTTCCTCGTCGAGCTTGACCGAAGTGGCCATGTTCAAACCCCTTATCAAAAGGTAATACCGAGTAATACTTCGCGTACCGCGTAACAGTGTCAAACCGGAAGGGATGAGCGGAACCAGGGAAGCCGCAACTGTGACGCCGTAGACCCGGACTTTCGACGGGTGGCAAGGCGCGACGCGCTGGTTATGCTCCGGGGATAACCATAAGAGGGACTTTCCATGCTCCGACTGGCCCTGTGCGCCTTTCTCCTGATGCTGGCCGGCTGCAGCACGCCCGGCGCGTTCTTCGGCGCGGTGGACGGGCCGCCGTTCGGCGCACTGCCGGCGGATGCGCAACAGGCCACGGTGTACATCTACCGGCCGCAGAACCAGTGGTCCGATGAGGAGCTGGAAGCGCCCGGCCTGTTCATCAACAACGAGTTGATCGGCAGCCTGCCGAGCAATGGCTACTTCGCCCTGAGCTTCGCTCCCGGCAGTTATCCGCTGCAGATGCGTCGTCCGCTGCTGGGCAGCTTCTGGACCTTCTTCGCCGGCGGCAGCCTGGACTTCACCCTGATCGCCGGCTTCACCCTGGAAGCTCGCGCCGGCGAGGTCTACTACCTGCGCTACGACGAGACCCATACCCCGCCCAAGTACGAGCACACCGCCGGGCAGGGCGCCGGCCCGCTGCAACTGGTGGGCAAGGAGCTGGGCTCGCGGGAAATCCCCGCCACGCGGCAGGTCCAGGAGCCGGTGCGCATCGCCGCCAGTGGCAAGGAAGTGGAAGGCCCGGGCTTCTTCGAGCGTATCGGCCTGTAAGTTCCACCGTCCCCTCGGGGTTATGAGCGCAAGTCATAACTCCTTGAGTTTTTGTGGTTACCGGGCCGCTCGGGCCCGGTGCTAAAAATCGTCGCACCAGCTCATCGACAACAACAAAGAGCGACGCGACATGATCACCTGCCTGCTTTCCCCGCCCTCGATCCGTCCTCCGCGTTCCGGCCTGTCCGGTGCTTTCGCGCACCCGTCCGACTCGCCTGTCGATTCCTGACCCCACACCGACTTTCCCGGCACTTTCCGCCGGTTTTGCCACGAGCCTCGCACAGAGGCCCGGGCTTTCCTGCACCCCACGGTTCCATGAGGTACCCCATGAAAAAGCTCGACCTGTACATCGGCGAAGGTTTCGAAGGCCCCGGCGTCAACGCCGCGCACATCAATATCCTGCTCGGCCCGCGCAGCGGCCCGGCCGGCCAGGCCTTCTCCAGCAGCCTGGCCTCGCCCAGCCAGGGGCATTGCCCGTTCATGGTGATCGCCCAGCCGAATATCCCGGTCAAGCCGATGACCCTTTACGTGAACAAGGCCGAAATCAACGGCGACCTGCACGCCAACGCCACCTGGGGCGCGTCCCAGGCCGGCATCGCCAAGGCCGTCACCGAGGCGCTGCTGGATGGCACTCTGCCGCCCGAAGCCGAGGACGAATGGGCCATCGTCACCGCCAACTGGGTCAACCCGGGCTGCGACGACCTGGATGCCGTCTACCTGAACAACTACAACGCCTGCCGCACCGCGATCCGCGCGGCGCTGAGCTGCAAGCCCGAGCGCGCGCAGCTGGCCGACGTGGTCAACGCCATCGCCAACCCGTTCTACACCCCCAACGCCTGAGGTCCGCAGCATGCAATACATCCGTCTCGGCAATTCCGGGCTGCAGGTTTCCAAGCTGTGCCTGGGCACCATGAACATGGGCACCCCGGACTGGAAGCCGTGGATCTTCGATGAGGGCAAGAGCGAGCCGATCGTGAAGCACGCGCTGGACGCTGGCGTGAACTTCATCGATCTCGCCGACTTCTACTCCGCCGGCGTCGGTGAGGAGGTGGTCTGCCGCATCCTCAAGTGCCTGGTGCGCCGCGAAGACGTGGTGATCACCACCAAGGTCGGCTACGGCACCCGCCCCGGCATCAACGCCAGCGGCCATTCGCGCAAGCACATCATGGACGCCATCGACGCCTCGCTGAAGCGCATGGGCATGGATTACGTCGACATCTACATGCTGCACTTCTACGACGTGAATACCCCGGTGGAAGAAGTGATGGGCGCGCTGAACGACATCGTTCGCGCCGGCAAGGCCCGCTACATCGGCGTGTCCACCATGCTCACCGGCCAGTTGGCGAAGATCCTCATGGCCTGCGAGCGCAACGGCTGGGTCAAACCGATCAACATGCAGCTGCAGCTCAACTGCGCCTACCGCGAGGAAGAGCGCGAGATGATCCCGTTCTGCCGCGACCAGGGCCTCGGTGTCTCGGTGTTCAGCCCGCTGGCGCGCGGCCTGCTGACCGGGGATGCGAGCTCCACGCGCAACCAGACCGACTTCTTTACCCAGCAGATGTACGCCGACGAGACCTCGTTCGAGATCGCCCGCTCCGTGCAGCGCGTGGCCGAGCGCCGCGGTGTGTCCAACGCACAGATTGCCCAGGCCTGGGTCCTGCAGCATCCGGGCGTGGATTGCATGCTGGTCGGCGCCGACACCACCGCGCAGTTCGACAGCGCACTCGCCGCGCTGGAGACGCGCCTGGACGGCGACGAGCTCTACGAGCTTGAGCGCAACTACACACCTTGCGACGTGATCAACGACTACACCGCCGGCAAGCGCATCCTGCGCGTTGCCCGGCCCATGCAGGAAGCCTTCTCGCTGACGGAGGCGGTGGCATGAGCACGCTGCTGAAAACTGGTCATTACATCGACGGCCAATGGGTCAACGGCGGCGCAACCTACCCGGTGCGAAACCCTGCCACCGGTGCGCTGATCGCCGACGTAGCACGAGGCGGTGCCGAGGAAACCAACGCAGCCATCGATGCCGCCGAGCGCGCGTTGCCGGGCTGGCGCGCGCTCACCGCCAAGGAGCGCAGCGCGCGTATTCGCCGCTGGGGCGAGCTGATGCTGCAGCGCCAGGACGACCTGGCGCGCCTGCTCAGCACCGAGCAGGGCAAGCCGCTGGCGGAGGCAAAAGGGGAGGTCGTCTACGCCGCGAGCTTCCTCGAGTGGTTCGCCGAGGAAGCCAAGCGCGTGTATGGCGACGTGATTCCCTCGCACAAGGGCGATGCGCGCATCGTGGTGATCAAGCAGGCCATCGGTGTGGTCGCGGCGATCACCCCGTGGAACTTCCCGCTGGCGATGGTCACCCGCAAGGTCGGTCCGGCGTTGGCCGCCGGCTGCACCATGATCCTCAAGCCTTCGGAAGAAACCCCACTGTCGGCCTTCGCCCTCGCGGTGCTCGCCGAAGAGGCGGGCATTGCGCCGGGCGTGTTCAACATCGTCTCCGGCGACGCCCCGGCCATTGGCGGGGCGCTGCAGGCATCGGGCGTGGTGCGCAAGCTCTCCTTCACCGGCTCGACCCGCACCGGCAAGCTGCTGATGCGCCAGGCGGCGGAGACGCTGAAGAAGGTCTCGCTGGAGCTGGGCGGCAACGCGCCCTTCATCGTCTTCGATGACGCCGATATCGAGGCTGCCGTGCGCGGCGCCATGGCCTCGAAATTCCGCAACACCGGGCAGACCTGCGTGTGCGTGAACCGCTTCTACATCCAGGACGGGGTGTACGACGCCTTCGTTTCCCGCCTCAGCGAAGCCGTGCGCGCCATGCGCGTGGGCAATGCTCTGGAAGGCGAGACCGAGCAAGGCCCGCTGATCAACCAGGCGGCCCTGGCCAAGGTCGAGCAGCACGTCGGCGATGCGCTGGAGAAGGGCGCGAAGCTGCTCTGCGGAGGCCGTCGCCATGCACTGGGCGGCACCTTCTACGAGCCCACCGTGCTGGCCGAAGCGAGTCCGAACATGCTGATCGCCAGTGAGGAAACCTTCGGTCCTGTTGCGGCCTGTTTCAGATTCCGCGACGAGTCTGAAGTCCTGAATCTGGCGAACGACACGCCCTACGGGCTCTCCGCCTATTTCTACAGCCGCGACATCGGCCGTGTCTGGCGTATGGCCGAAGGGCTGGAAGCCGGCATGGTCGGCATCAACGAAGGAATCATCTCCACTGAGGTGGCGCCCTTTGGCGGCATCAAGGAGTCGGGCCTGGGCCGCGAAGGTTCGAAGTACGGCATCGAGGACTACGTGGAGATCAAGTACCTGCTCATGGGCGGCCTGTCCGCCTGACGAGCAGCCGGTTTCTGCCTCGTCCGCCGCGCCGTCCGGGGCGCGGCGGCTCAACCGCGCTGTGTTTCCTATAACAAAAATTCGGAGACGATCATGTCGGGTCAACCAGTCAAAATCGACGACCTGCCCATCGGCAGGTTCCATATCAAGATCGCCGGCCTCACCTTCGGCGCCCACTTCACCGATGGCTACATCCTCGGCCTCATCGGCATCGCCTTCACCCTGATCAACCCGCAGATGGCGCTGACGCCATTCTGGCAGGGCCTGATCGGCAGCTCCGCGCTGCTCGGGCTGTTCTTCGGCAGCCTGTTCTTCGGCTGGATTTCCGACCACCTCGGGCGGCAGAAAATCTTCCTCATCAGCTTCGTGCTGATCACCGCCGCTTCGGTGATGCAGTTCTACGTCGAAACCGCGATGCAGCTCTTCCTTTGCCGGGTGCTGATCGGCATCGGCCTGGGCGGCGATTTCAGCGTCGGCCACGCCATGCTTGCCGAGTTCGCCCCCCGCAAGCACCGCGGCGTGCTGCTGGGCTCGTTCAGCGTGATCTGGACCTTCGGCTACGTCGCCGCCACCTTCGTCGGCACCGCGCTGCTGCCGCTGGGTGATGATGCCTGGCGCTGGATGCTGGCTTCCTCGGCGATCCCGGCGGCAATGATCCTGATCGCCCGCATTGGCACGCCCGAGTCGCCGCGCTGGCTGATCCACCAGGGCCGCGTCGAGGAAGCGCGCGCCATCGTGCACAAGTACCTGGGCGCCAACGTGGAAATCGACGAGGAAGTCATCACCCGCAAGCATGCCGGCTACAGCGCGTTGTTCAGCCGCGAGTACCGCAAGCGTACGGCGTTCAACTGCCTGTTCTTCATCTGCATCGTCATGCCGTACTTCGCCATCTACACCTTCCTGCCGTCGATCCTGCAGAAGATGGGGCTTTCCGAAGGCTTCGGCACCGAGATGATGCTCAACGCGCTGCTGGTGGTCGGCGCCCTGCTGGGCATCTGGTGCACCGTCAGGTTCACCCGCCGCGGTTTCCTCATCAACTCCTTCCTGATCCTCGCCGCCTCGCTGTTCCTGCTGGTGCTGCTGCCAGGCAGCATGGCCTGGCTGATGGTCGCCACCTTCGGCCTGTTCACCCTGGTGCTGTCGGCGGTGAGCAACCTGGTCGGTGTCTACCCGGCAGAAAGCTTCCCCACCGAAGTCCGCGCCGGCGGTATCGGCCTGGCCACGGCGGCCAGCCGCCTGGGTTCGGCGCTGAGCACCTTCCTGCTGCCGGTCAGCGTGGCAGGCATCGGCCTCAACCCGACCATGGCGATCCTCGCCGGCATCCTGCTGCTGGGCGCGTTCATCTCCATCGCCTGGGCGCCGGAAACCAAGGACCTGACGCTGACCAACGCCTGTCGCGCCGATTCGGCCCCGATGCCTGGCGAGGCGGCGGAAAAGGTCCCGCGACTGGCCTGACTGCTCCCTCGCCTCGAATCAACGCGCGCACCGGGAAACCGCTGCGCTCGTTCGTCTGCAGGCTCAAGGACAGGATTCTGCAGGCAGGTCCTTCGGATATCTGTGTTGGCCCTGTAGGAATTTGGCGCAACTGACAGGGAGACCATCCGTATCCGTTTTCACCCCGGTTTCAGCGCTCCGGAGGACGATTAAGGTAGCGACTCCTGCCGCGGATGGCGGTCCTCGCCCGGTTGCACAACCGCACGAAGACCCCAGGCAACCACGCTTCTGCAAGGAGTCGCCATGCACCTTCCTCCCTTCGTTGCCGCCACCCCTTTGAGTCGCCTGCCATCGCGTTGCTCGCGCGTGGAAGGGATGAAGACGCGCTGTTCCCTGGCCTCCCTGTTCGCTTTCGCAGCGGCACTGAGTGGCTGCATGACCGACCAGCAATTCATCGCGCAGAACCAGAGCGCGGCGGTCGACACCGCCCTGTCCCGCGCACGTTTCGAACTCGACTGCCCGCAAGCCACCGCGGCGGTGCTGTCGAGCAAGGTCACCCAGTTCGCCTACGCCAACAACCGCACCGAATACACCATCGGCGCCCGCGGCTGTGGCCGGCAGGCGGTGTACATCGCCATCTGCCTGACGCCTGACAGCTGCACCGCGGTCAGCGATACCGCGCGCCTCGCCCAGTAATACGGCTGCCCCGCCTGTTCCTTTCAGAAGAAGCCGAGCCCAAGGAGGGTTCCCCATGCAAGTACTCAAGACACTGCCATTGATCGCCGCGCTGGCCCTGGCGGCCGCGGCACCCGCATTGGCCGCCGATATCCCGCTGGGCGGCGCCGTCGAGGCTGACGAGGTCGTGACCAGGGTCGTTTCGGTCGATGCCAAGGACCGTCGCATCGTGGTCGAGGACGCTGCCGGCAAACCGCTGACCGTGCAGGTCACCGATGCCGCCCAGGATCTGGAGCACCTGAAGGCGGGTGACTACATCGCTGCGCTGGTCATTCACTCCGTTGCCTTCGACCTCGACACCAAGGTCGAGACCCAGGCGCCGGGCGGTATCGAGTCCGATGGCCTGGCCCTGGCGACGCCGAGCAACCCCCATCCGGGCGGCGACGCGTTCCGCATGGCGCGTGTGCAGCTGAAGATTGTCGGCGTGAACCTGAAGAAGCATGAAATCACCTTCGAAGGCCCGAACGGGGCCACCAAGGTCACCTCCGTCGACGATCCGAAACTGCGCAGCCGGATGGGCGAGCTGAAGGTCGGGCAGATGCTCAACGTGACCTATGAGGACACGCTGCGGATCGTCACCGCTCACCCGGTTTCCCAGTCGGCGACCAGGTCCACCCACTGATGCCAGCGCGGGATTCCCGCCTCCGGGAACCCCGCTTTTTCGCCCTCCCGCACCTTGGCCACGACCCACGGAATCCACCATGCGTTTGACTGTTCTCGGCTGCCGTTGCGCAGCGCTATTCGCCGTCCTCTGCGTGGCGGGCTGTGGTCCGCAAGCAAAAGCGCCCGCCGGCGCTGTGCCGGTCGATGTCACCACAGTGACCACCAGGGCGGAAAGCCTGCCCGCCAGCCTCACTTTCGTCGGCCAGACGCAAAGTCCCCAGGCGGTGGATATCCATGCGCGGGTGGATGGATTCCTGCTCAGGCGCAACTACACCGAAGGCGCCGTGGTGAAGGCCGGGGACCTGCTGTTCGAGATCGACCATGCGCCGTTCCAGGCCCGGCTCGATTCGGCAAGGGCGGAGTTCGCCGCGCAGAAGGCCCGCTATGACCGCGCCAAGGCCAACCTGGATCGCGTACTGCCGCTGGCGGCGGAAAAGGCGCTGAGCCCGAAGGATCGCGACGATGCCATCGGCTCCGCGAAGGCCGCCGAGGCCTCGATGCAGGCGGCACTGGCGGCAGTGAAAAGCCAGGAGCTGAACCTCTCCTACACCTACGTTCGCTCGCCGGTCGACGGCATCAGCGACTATGCCCATGTCAATGACGGGACCTACGTCAACGCCAGCAACAGCCTGCTCACCACCGTCTCCACGCTGAATCCGATGCGGGTGGTCATGAGCGTGAGCGAAGAGCAGTTCCTGGCGATCCGCAACCTGCGCGACAGCGGCAGGCTGATCCTTCCCGCCGACGGACATCTTGAGGCCGAGTTGCTGATGGCCGACGGTTCCCGCTACCCCGCCAGCGGAATGGTGACCTTCACCTCATCGACTTTCAGCCAGCAGACCGGCACCTTCCTGGTGCGCGCCGATTTCGCCAATGCCCAGGGCGACCTGCGCCCTGGTCAGTTCGTGCGCATCACCCTGAAGGGCGCGAACTATGCCAATGCCATCCAGTTGCCGCAGCGTGCCGTCATGCACGGCCCCAAGGGTGACTTCGTCTACGTGGTCAACGGCGACAAGGCCGAGGAGCGACCGGTACAGATGGCCGATCCGTCCGGTGATTTCTGGCGCGTCGAAAGCGGCCTCAAGGGCGGTGAGCAGGTGGTGGTCGACGGGGCAGCAAAGCTCATGCCCGGCGCTCCGCTGAAGGTAACCGGCCCCGCGCCGGCCGGCAGCTTCGGCGCCGCGGCTCCCAAGGCAGAGTGAGGCGACCGTCATGCTTTCGCGTTTCTGTATCGATCGGCCCATCTTCGCCATGGTGCTGTCGCTGATCATCATCATCGCCGGCGGCGTTTCCATCTTCGCCCTGCCGGTGGCGCAGTACCCGGACATCACACCGATCCAGATCACCGTGACCGCGACCTACCCGGGAGCCGACTCGCAGACCATCGCCGCCACCGTGGCGGCGCCCATCGAGACGCAGGTCAACGGTGTCGACAACATGCTGTACATGCAGTCGGTCAGCTCGCCCACCGGGCAGATGACTCTGAACGTGTACTTCGATATCGGCACCGACCCGGACATCGCCCAGGTACAGGTGCAGAACCGCGTGAGCCAGGCGCTGGCGCAACTTCCGCAATCGGTGCAGCAGAACGGGGTGAACGTACAGAAGCGTTCCTCCAGCTTCCTCATGCTGCTGGCGATCTACTCGCCGGACGGCAGCTTCGACCAGCAGTACGTGGGCAACTACGCCAACCTCTACGTGCTCGATGCGATCAAGCGTATCCAGGGCGCCAACCAGGCGCAGATCATGGGCGACGCCGATCTCGCCTTGCGCATCTGGCTCAAGCCGGACCGCATGGCGGAGCTGGGCATCACCGCGACCGACGTACAGAACGCGGTCAGCCAGCAGAACCAGCAGTTCGGCGCCGGCAACGTCGGTCAGGCGCCATCCCAGGGGATGATGGAGCTGACCTATCCGCTGGTCACGCCGGGGCGCATGAAGACGGCCAAGGAGTTCGAGCAGATCATCCTGCGCGCCGACGCCAATGGCACCGCCATCGTCCGCCTGGGCGACGTCGCCAGCGCGGAGATTGGCCTCAACCAGTACAGCATGCGTTCCTCGCTCAACGGCAAGACGGCGACCATGATCGCGGTCTACCAGCAGGCGGGCTCCAACGCCCTGGAAGTGTCGAAGAACGTGCGCGCTGCACTGGCGGACATGTCGACCACCTTCCCCCAGGGCATCGGCTACGCCGTTTCCCTGGATACCACCGAGTTCGTCCGTTCCTCGATCCACGAGGTGGTGGTCACGTTGCTGATCGCCATCGTCCTGGTGGTGCTGGTGGTGTTCCTTTTCCTGCAGAGCGTGCGCAGCACCTTGATCCCGGTCGCCGCCGTCTTCGTCGCGGTGATCGGCACCTTCGGCGCGCTGCTGGCGCTGGGCTTCTCGATCAACCTGCTGACGCTGTTCGCCCTGGTGCTGGCCATCGGCATCGTGGTCGACGATGCCATCGTGGTGGTGGAGAACGTCGAGCGGAACATGCAGGCGTTCCACCTTGACGCCCACGACGCCACCGTGAAGGCGATGGAGGAGGTGACCGGCCCGGTGATCGCCATCGTTCTGGTGCTCTGCGCCGTATTCATTCCCGTGGCCTTCGTCAGCGGTACCACCGGCCTGCTGTATCGCCAGTTCGCCCTGACCATCGCCTGCTCAGTGGTCATCTCCGGCTTCGTCGCGCTGTCGCTGTCCCCGGCGCTCGCCTCGCTGATCCTCAAGCCGGGCCAGCATGCGCGCTGGGAGGGCTTCGAGTGGTTCAACAGGTCCTTCGACAAATTCACCCACGGTTTCGTCGGCGTGGTGGCCCTGGTCGTTCGTCGCCGGCTGCTGGCGTTGGCGTTGTTCGGGGCGATGCTGCTGGGCATCGGCTACCTGTTCAGCAGGATTCCCACCAGCTTCGTTCCCGAGGAGGACCAGGGTTACCTGCTGGTGGCGGTGATGATGCCGGACTCGGCGAGCCTGGATCGCACCCAGGCCACCACCGAGCAGGTGGCGGCGCTGTTCCGCGAGCACCCTGCGGTTCAGGATGCGTCGGCGATTTCCGGCTACAGCTTCATCGACGGCCAGAACCAGACCAACATGGGCACCGTGTTCCTCAACCTGAAGCCCTCGGAGCAACGCAAGGGCGAGGCGCTGTCCGCCGACGGCATCATCCGCACCCTGTACCCCAGGCTTGCGGCCATTCCCCAGGCCCGCATCATCCCCATCAATCCGCCATCGATTCCCGGCCTCGGTACGCAGGGCGGCTTCGAATTCTGGGTGGAGAACCGCGGCAGCGGCGATGCGAAGGAGCTCCAGGCTGCCACCTGGAAGCTCATCGGCGCCGCCGCCAGGCGCCCGGAGCTGTCCGGGCTGATCAGTACCTTCCAGGCCTCGACCCGGCAGATGCGCGTCTCGGTGGACAACGCCAGGGCGGAGACCCTGGGCGTGCCGATGGCCGACGTGTACGGCGCACTGCAGACCCAGTTCGGTTCTGCGTACGTCAGCCAGTACGTGCTGGGCAGCCGCGTGTGGCAGGTCATCCTGCAGGGCGCGCCGCAGTATCGGGGGGCGCCTTCGGACCTGGGGTATCTCTACGTTCGTCAGAAGGACGGCAAGATGATTCCGCTGTCCTCGCTGGTGAAAACCGAGTTCACCTCCGGCCCCAGCCTGGTCGACCGTTTCAACAACTTCCCGGCCGCCAAGATCACCGGCAACGCCGGTCCCGGCTACAGCTCTGGCGATGCGATCAAGGCCATGCAGGAGCTGGCCCGCCAGGAATTGCCACCGGGCTACAGCTTCGCCTGGAGCGGCGAGGCCTTCGAAGAGAACAAGGCGGGCAATACCACGGTGCTGGTGTTCGTCTTCGGCATCATCATGGTCTTCCTGATCCTGGCGGCACAGTACGAATCCTGGTCGCTGCCGCTGACGGTGCTCAGCGCGGTCCCCTTCGGCATCTTCGGCGCGCTGGTGGCTATCTGGTTGCGCGGCATTTCCAACGACGTGTACTTCCAGATCGGCCTCGTCACCCTGGTAGGGCTGGCGGCGAAGAACGCGATTCTGATCGTCGAGTTCGTCATCCTGCAGCGCCAGGCCGGGCAGTCGCCGCTGGACGCGGTGCTCAAGGCGGTGGAGCTGCGCCTGCGACCGATCATCATGACCTCCCTGGCCTTCATCTTCGGTGCGGTGCCGCTGGCCATCGCATCAGGGGCGGGGGCGAACTCCCGGCACTCCATCGGTACCGGCATCATCGGCGGCATGCTCGCGGCCACCAGCCTGGCGCTGCTGTTCGTGCCGCTGTTCTCCTACCTCGTCGAACGTTTGAGCGAGCGGCGGGAAAAGTCCAAGGGTTCCGTGAGTGCGCCAGAGACGCCCAGTGGCGTTACCCACCAGGAGGCGCACTGATGACCACCAGAAAACTCATGCTGGGGTTGGCCGTCGCGACCCTCGCCGGCTGCATGGTCGGCCCCGACTATCAACGCCCCGAAGTCGCCATGCCGGCTGCGTATCGCGCACATCTGGCCGATGCTTCCGCCGGTGTGGCCGGACCCTGGTGGAGACAGTTCGGCTCGCCGACCCTGGCCGGGCTGGTTGATGAAGGCCTGAAGAACAACCTCGACCTGCAACGCGCCAGCGCGCGCATCGAGCAGTATCGCGGCCAGCTGCGCACGGTGCGCGCGGGCCTGTTCCCCCAACTGGGATTGGGTCTCGGCGCCAGGCGTGCGCTGAGTGACCAGTTCGTCGACACGCCGCTGGCCGGCTTCGATGGGGTTGCCAACCAGTACCAGGCAGGCCTTAGCGCCAGTTGGGAAATCGACCTGTGGGGCAAGCTGCGTCGCCAGAGCGAGGCCGCGAGCGCGCAATTGCTCGGTGCCCAGTATGCGCAGCGCGGTGTAGCGCTGAGCCTGGCCAGCTCCATCAGCGAGGGCTACCTCAACCTGCTGGCGCTGGATGAGCAACTCGCCATTGCCGAGCAGACGGCGCAGGCGCGCAAGGAAGCCCTGGGTATCTTCCAGAAGCGCTACGACCGCGGCGTGATCCGCCAGATCGAGCTCAGCCAGGCGCAGAACGATTACTGGGCGACCCAGGCGGCGATTCCACCCTTGCGGGCGAAGATCAGCTCGGCGGAGAACTCGCTGTCGGTGCTGCTCGGCCGAAACCCCGGTCCTATCCTGCGCAACGAGCGCCTGTCTTCCCTGCGCGGGCCGAAGGTCCCGGCCGTCCTGCCGGCGACCCTGTTGTCCCGCCGCCCTGATCTGCTACAGGCGGAGCAGGCCGTCGTCGCCAGCAACGCCATGGTCGGTGCGGCGCAGGCGCTGTACCTGCCGGACTTGAACCTGTCGGGGATGATCGGTTTCAGCCGGGGTGAGAGCGGGCAACTGTTCGATAGTGCGTCGAAGGTCTGGAACCTGGCGCTGGGGCTGAACCAGACAGTGTTCGATGCCGGCGCTATCTCCGGGCAGGTGCTCCAGGCGAAGGCCGGGTATCAGCAGTCGGTGCTCGCCTATAAGGGCGCGGTGCAGTCGGCCTTGGCCGATGTGAACGATGCGCTGGTCGGGACCCGCGAATCGGCGGCGCAGCTGGCTGCTGTCGAGCAGCAGGTGGAGGCCCTGCAAACCTACTCACTGCAAGCGCGCCGCTTGTATGAAGGGGGATATTCGACCTACCTGGACGTCACCACTTCGGAAGAAAAACTCTTCGATGGCCAGTTGCAGGAAGTGAACAGCCGATTGGCCGCGCTGAACGCCTTCAATTTCCTGTACCGGGCAGTCGGGGGCGAAGTGGGCTCCGATGCGTCGCTGCTGTTCAAGCCGATAGTGAATCGTTGAGGAAGACGTCGCTGTTGTGTTCACGCCTTGGACGTAAGCCAGGACCCGCTCGAGGTGCCTGGCTTTTTTTAGTGCGCGGCAGAGGCGGATTCAGGGATTGCGTTCCACATTCAGCCAATGCTGGAACCGTTCCACCTTCGACAATCCCAGCTTGTCGCTGGCGATATCCAGCCAGTAACCATATGGGCCGATCACCTCGACCGGTGTGATGGGCAGCAGGCTGCCGCTGGCCAATTCCCTTTCGATCATCTGCCGGTCGATCACCGCCAGCCCGCCCCCGGCGAGGGTCGTGTGGATGACCTGATCCAGGGTGCTGAACTCGATCCCGCTGGCCGCATCGACGTCGCTGCGGCCGACCGCCTCCAGCCAGTTTTCCCAGACCCGCAGGCGCTTGCCCTCGTGCAGGATGTGCAGCAGCGGGGACTCATTGAGTTCGGGCGGCTGTTCGCCGTCGAACAGCTCCGGGCTCGCCACGGCGATGTGGCGCTCCATCACCAGCAAATCGCTGTGGCAGTGCGCGGCCTGCTCCAGGCCGAAGCGGATGCGGCAATCCAGCTCGCCGGCGCTGTCGTCCCCCTGTTGGTTGGTGATGCTCAGGCTGATGTCCGGATAGCGCTTGAGGAAGCTGCGCAGGCGCGGCGACAGCCAGCGTGTTCCCCAGGTAGGCGGCGCGAGGATGCGCAGGCGCTGCCGCAGGTTGGGCACGCGCACGGCCTGCAGGGCGCGCTCCATCTGGTCGAAGGCTTCGCCCAGGTGCGGGGCGAGGGCGCTGCCGGCTTCGGTGAGGGTCAGGCCACGGGGCGTGCGTAGGAAAAGGCTGATTCCGAGGTATTCCTCCAGTTGCTTGATCTGCCGGCTGACGGCTCCCTGGGTGACGTTCAATGCATCGGCCGCACGATTGAAACTGCGGTGATGGGCCACTTCTTCGAAAACGCGGAGCATGGTCAGGGGCGGCAGATTGCGCATGGCGGGGCCATCCGTAAGTACGCTCGGGGCGCGGGCTTTTTTCGCTGATTCTAGCGATGGCGATGCCTTTGGAATATGCGTTTTTCTCGGGTTTGGATTGCGATTTAGTCGTTTGTGTGGCGGCGCGGCCAGGGGCTAGTTTCGGCCGCGCCCACGCACCGGGGAGCACCGGGCGAGGGCCACTCCCATAACGACAAGAAACCAGCCGAGGCACATCCAACGTGGCCAGACTCCACCTGCCGTTCCTGCTTCCCGCACTCTTTGCCCTGAGCTCCACCGCCATCGCCGTACCGGTGACCGACAACCTGGACATCGGCGGCGCCGTGCGCGCGCGCTGGGACCACGACCCGGACCGCGATATCGAGAAGTTCGGCATCGACACCGCGATGCTCCGCGTCACCTACACCTCCGACACCTGGATCGGCGCGGCGCGCTACCGCTGGTATGGCAAGGACTACCCGTACCAGTACACCCAGCATTTCGGTGACGTGAACTTCGCCGAGTACGCCTGGATCGGCTACAAATTCGATCCGGACAAGCAGATCCAGGTCGGCCTCAACCAGATTCCCTTCGGCCTGCAACCGTTCTTCGGCAGCACCTTCTACGAGACCCTTGGCAACGTCATCGGCCTGGAAGACGTCAACGACGTGGGCGTGAAGTACATCCAGCAACAGGGCGACTGGAACCTGCAGGTCGGCGCCTATAGCCGTCCCGCCTGGGAGGGCAATGGCACCAGCAATGGCACCACCTATTCGACCGTGGTGACTTCGGCGGACAGCTATGTTGGCGACGGCTCGCGCAACAAGGAGCGGCAGATCCTTGTCGGTCGCCTGGCGCGTTCGCTGCAACTGGGCGACTGGAAATCCGAGGTGGGCTTCTCCGCGCTGACCTCGCGCCTGGAGAACCAGGACACCGACGACAACGGTCGCCGCAACGCCTACGCCATTCACTATGCCGGGCAGAACGGTCCCTGGGGTGTGCAGTTGCAGGCCGCGCGCCAACAGATGTCGCCGCGCAATCCCGGGAGCGACGAGGTAGTCACATTCGGCGGGTACGACGGTACGTTCAACGTCGCCAGTCGCGGTAACCTGTATGTCGGCGACCTGAGCTACAGCATTCCGGGAAGTTTCCTCGATGGTTGGGTCAGCGGCGTGAAGGTCTATGGCAACTACAGCGCCTTCGACAAATCCGCTGACGACTTCAAGACTTCGCAGCGCTTCATCCTCGGTACCTCCTTCTCGGTGAAGGCGGTGTACATCGCCGTGGAATGGCTCAACGGCCGCAACGATCCGTACATCGGCGGCAGCAATTACACCCAGAGCCTGGCCGAAGGTGGCACCAGCCACTGGGAGAACCAGCTGTACGCGAACGTCGGCTATTACTTCTGATATCGCGCTGAAAAGCCCGCGCGGCTGAAGCCGCAGGGCAGGGAAGGGTGGGTGAAACGCAAGATTCCGGCGCTCAATGCGCTGAAAGCCTTCGAAGTGGCCGGCAGCACGGGGAGCTTTACCCGTGCGGCCGAGCTGCTCAACGTGACCCAGAGCGCGGTCAGCCGCCAGGTGCGTCAGCTGGAGGAACAGCTCGGCGAGAGCCTGCTGGTGCGCCGGCATCACCATCTGGAGCTGACCGAGGCCGGGCGTGTGCTGCTGCGCGCCCTGCAACTCTCGTTCGACCGCATCGAGCTGACGGTGCGCGGCATCCAGCAGCGCCACCACCTCAATCGCCTGCGGGTCAACGCGCCGCCCACCTTCGCCCTGCGCTGGCTGTTGCCGCGGCTGTCACGCCTGCGCGAAGCGCACCCTGACCTGGAAGTGAGCCTGACCACCAACCTGCAGGACAGCCTCGCGCAGAGCAGCACGCTGGATTGCGCGATCCGTTTCGGCAATGGCGAATGGGACGGCCTGGACAGCTCGCTGCTGATGCACGAGCGGCACATCGCGGTGTGCTCGCCGAGCCTGCTGGCGCAGCGCGAGGAGCAGGACATCGACCTGCGCAGCATGACCCTGCTGCATGTGCTGGCCCGCGACGACCAGCGCTTCCTGACCTGGCGGCACTGGCTGGATGCGGCGAAGATCCAGGGCGTCGACCTGCAGGGCGGCTATGAATTCGACCTGCTGGACATGGCGATCCGAGCGGCCATTGACGGCCTGGGCATCACCATCGCCGACCGGCAGATGGTCGCCCGTGAACTGGCGGCGGGGCAGCTGGTGCAGATGCTCGACGTCGAGGTGCAGGGGCACCAGTCCTACTGGTGGGTCAGCCGGCCGGAGCAGGAGCTGCCGCCCCACGTCCAGCGCTTCCACGAGTGGTTGCAGCAGGAGGTGTGGATGACCGAGCGCAACCTGGCGGGATCGGGCTCCTTCGTCAGTCTTCCCTGAATGAATCCGTAGTCATTTCCTGTAGGACGTGACGACTTTCCTGCGCGCAGTAACCTGCGTTTTTCGCATGTTAAGGCGCTTTATTAATCGCTTGTCGCGTCCTGGGCGCCTGTCGAAACTTCGGCCAACCGATAACGACAAGAGTCACCTTCCTGCGTGCGCCGCGCCGCCTTGCCCGTCGCCAGCATGAGCCAGCCTGCACCTTGTCGTTGCGTGGCGCCGCCACCGGCCCGAAGCCTTGCTTGAACGACAGGACATGACCATGCGCACAGATCGACACTTCATCGACGGCCGCTTCGCCGACGCCTCCTCCGCCCACATCGCCGTGTTCGACCCGGCGACCGAGCAGCAGGTCGCCCAGGTGCCGGCCGCCACCGAAGCCGATGTGCGCAACGCCGTCGAAGCCGCCGCCCGCGCCCAGCGCAGTTG
>NZ_JBGLYK010000627.1:0-205 GCF_047304025.1 Pseudomonas sp. Pseusp97
AGGTCCGCTCCTACGGGGAAATTCCGTGCCAGGCGGTTCGCGAGCAAGAACTAGGCGTCCCCCTCGGTCCTACAAAAAGCAAAAACCGGAGCCCCCAAAGGAGGCTCCGGTTTTCATTTCAACGGACCGTTACTTGCCAGCCGTCAGCGCGTTGTAGCTGGTGATCAGGTTGCGGTAATCCGGAATGTGGTTCGAGCACAGCGCC
>NZ_JBGLYK010000628.1:0-200 GCF_047304025.1 Pseudomonas sp. Pseusp97
GGCGTCCCCTAGGGGACTCGAACCCCTGTTACCGCCGTGAAAGGGCGGTGTCCTAGGCCACTAGACGAAGGGGACGCAAAACCTTCGATTTCGGCTTCGTTCGGACAAACGAAGCTTACTGGTAATTTGGTGGAGCTAGACGGGATCGAACCGTCGACCTCTTGCATGCCATGCAAGCGCTCTCCCAGCTGAGCTATAGC
>NZ_JBGLYK010000063.1:0-27383 GCF_047304025.1 Pseudomonas sp. Pseusp97
TTTGCCCCCCTTCTTATTTCCCGCCCCCCCCCCCCCCCCCCCACAAACAACCCCCCCCCAAAACCCCCCCCACCGTCGCGCCGGGGGTGGCCCCGCGAAAGGCGCCCCACCGAACCCTAAGGGAGACTCGGCGCGGGGCATGATCCATCGCGGACGGAGTCCGCTCCTACGTGACCGGCCAGCACGGCGCGAGGATGGGCGTAGGAGCGGACTCCGTCCGCGATAGCTATCCGCGCCGCCGAACCCCAGGCTCAGGCCGCCTCTGTCCGCCGCGCCTTCTTCTGCTCCAGCTCGCGCACCAGCGGCAGTACCTTCTCGCCGAAGTAGCGCACCTCTTCCTGGAAATGCAGGAAGCCCGTCAGCACCAGGTCCACGCCCACCGCCTTGAGCGCGACGATGCGTTCGGCGATCTGCTGCGGCGTGCCGATCAGGTTGGTCTTGAAACCGTCGTTGTACTGCACCAGGTCCTCGAAGCTGGATTTCGCCCAGTTGCCTTCGCCCTCCGGCGAGGCGGCGCCGGCCTGTTTCGCGGCATGGCCGAAGGCGTTCACCGCTTCCGGGTCGGCCTTGTCGATGATTTCGGCGAGCACCGCGCGGGCCTCTTCCTCGGTATCGCGGGCGATGACGAAGGCGTTCACTCCGATCTTCACCGAATGGCCGTTGGCTGCGGCCTTTTCGCGGATATCGTCCACCTGCGCCTTGATGCCTTCCACGCTGTTGCCGTTGGTGAAGTACCAGTCGGACACCCGCGAGGCCATGTCGCGGGCGGCGCGCGAGCTGCCGCCCTGGAAGATTTCCGGGTGCGGTCGCTGCAGCGGTTTGGGTTTCAGGTTGTAGTCGTGGAAGCGGTAGAAGTCGCCGTGGAAGCTGAAGTCGTCCTGGGTCCAGATGCCTTTCAGGGCGCGGATGAATTCCTCCGAGCGGCGGTAGCGCTCGTCGTGCTCCAGCCAGGGCTCGCCGATGGCCTGGAACTCGCCCTTGAACCAGCCGCTGACGATGTTCACCGCGATGCGTCCGCCGGTGAGCTGGTCGATGGTCGCCAGTTGCTTGGCCGCCAGTGCCGGCGTCCACGGGCCGGGGAGGATGGCGGCGATCACCTTGAGCTTCTCGGTCGCCCCCAGCAGTGCGTGGCTGAACGCCACCGACTCATGCTGGTACTCGGCGCCGTAGCCGGCGGTGAAGCGGATCTGCGTGAGCGCGTAGTCGAATCCCGCGTCCTCGGCGATGCGCGCGAGCTGGCGGTTGTAGTCGATGTCCCAGTGGGTGCGCTGTTCGATCTTGCTGACCACCAGGCCGCCACTGACGTTGGGCACCCAGTAGGCGAAACGGATCGGTTGTTGGCTCATGGCTCGGCTCCTCGGGGCTGCACAGCGGCGAAGGTGCCGCAGGAGATGCAGAGCGAAAGCCGTGCCACGCGGGCAAATTCCCGTCGGATCAGATACTTGGCGATTGACCGGGGCAGCGGCCGCTGTCCCGTCCCGCGCACGACTGCTGGGCAACTGTTGCCCAGACAACAGCGGCGGGTGCGACAACCCGCCCCTGAGCAGGCGCCGGCAAGGCTGTCAGAATTCGACGTTCACCCGCTCACAGAAGCGGGAACCTCCTGCGTGCGCATCCAACCAGAACAAATCCAGGGGGCAGCATGGCCATCACTTCCAGCGATATCTGCAACGCCGCCGACGGGCTGTCCGGCTTCGTCGGCTTCAACCTCAAGACCGGCAAGTACATCGTGCGCTTCAGCGAGGACTCCTTCGGCATGGACGTCGCCGAGGACAGCATCCGCCCGGCCTGCGAATTCGTCTGGGCGCAGAAGAACGGCATGGTGATGACCTTGAGCCGCGAGTGCCTGCAGATCCTCGCCGAGCAGAATATCCACGACCGCCTGAACCTCAACGAGGCGCTGCTCACCTACCTGCGCCGCACCGACCTGCCGGAGATCGCCGCCGAGCGCCGGTTGAAATGACGCCGTGCTTGCAGGATTCGTAGGAGCGGACTTCGTCCGCGATTGGTCAGCAATGCGCCGGACATCATCGCGGACGGAGTCCTACATGAAGTCCTGCGCGAGGGCCCGCCCTCTCCCTAACCCTCTCCCTGAAGGGAGAGGGGACCTTGCGGAGCAGGCTGAAACCAATGCGCCAGCCGGCACGGGCGGCTCCCTCTCCCTTCGGAGCGGGGCGCGCAGCCAGAGCGGGGGAGAGGGCTGACGTCCACGCAGGATTTTCCGCTCCTACGCCCCGTGCCGATTACTGCGCAAGCTCCTTGCGCAGATCGGCCACCTGGCCGGCGGTGACGGGCGCCGCCGCGTTGCCCCAGGTATTGCGCACATAGGTCAATACGCTGGCGACATGCTCGTCGTCGAGGTTCCAGGCGAACGCCGGCATGGCCGGTGAGGTGGGCGCGGCATCGGTACCGCCGGCGCGGCTGCCGGCCAGCACCACGCGGATCAGCGAGGTCGGGTCGTCGTTGTTGACCAGCGGCGCGGCCGCCAGCGTTGGGAACAGGTTTTTCACGCCTTTGCCGTTGCTCACATGGCAGGCCGAGCAGCGGTCGGCATAGATCGCCTTGCCCGCGACCATCGCCGCGTCGGTGGCAGCCACCGGCGCCGGCGCCGCTTTATCTGCCGCGCCATCCTTGAGGTACACCGCCACCGCCAGCAGGTCTTCGTCCCGCCAGTGCTGCGTGGAGTTCTCCACCGCTTCGGCCATGGGGCCGGAGGCGATGTCGAAGCGGTTGGCGCCGGTCTTCAGGTACTGGACGATGTCCTCGGTGCTCCACTGGCCGATGCCGCTGTGCGGGTTGGCGGTGATGTCCGGGGCGACCCAGCCCTGCAGGTTGGCGCCGGCGAGGAAGCGCTGGTTGTCGTCGCCGCCGATCAGGTTCTTCGGCGTGTGGCAGGTGCCGCAGTGGCCGAGGCCTTCCACCAGGTAGGCGCCACGGTTCCATTGCGGCGACTTGTCCGGCGAGGGCACGAACTCGCCCTGGGTGAAGTTCAGCCAGTTCCAGCCGATCAGGCTGGTGCGCACGCTGAAGGGGAAGGGCAACTGGTTGGTTTCCACCGGGTTGTGCACCGGCTCCAGGGTTTGCAGGTAGGCCCAGAGTGCCAGGTTGTCCTCACGGCGTACCTTGGTGTACGCGGTGTAGGGCATGGCGCCGTACAGGCGCTTGCCGTTGCGCCCGTGGCCGCTGGACATCACCGCCTGGAAGTCGTCGAAGCTCCAGCGGCCCAGGCCGGTTTCCGCATCCGGTGTGATGTTGGCGCCCACCAGCTTGCCGAACGGCGTGTCGATGGCCACGCCACCGGCGAACGGCGCCTGACCGGGCAGGGTGTGGCAGGCGGTGCAGTCGCCGAGTACGGCGAGGTAGCGGCCTTTCTCCACCAGGTTGTAGGAGTCCGCCCCCGTTGCGGCGCAGGCTTGCTGCAGGTTCAGGCCGAGCAGGGCGAGGGTGCCGATGCGAAGGAGAGTCTTCATACGCTGATCATCTCCCCGGGGCGCTTGATATAGAGCCGGCGGATCGCGTCGGCGGCCTTGAAGGCCAGCGCGCCGACCGTGCCGGTGGGGTTGTAGCCGGGGTTCTGCGGGAAGGCCGAGGAGCCGACCACGAACAGATTGGGCACGCCCCATACCTGCAGGTGCTTGTTCACCGAGCTGTTCTTCGGATCGGCGCCCATGATGAAGCCGCCGACTATGTGCGATGACTGGTAGGAGATATTCGACCAGGGGCCTTTGCGCGGCGCCGGGACTATCTGCTGCGGGTTCATGCTGCGGGCGATCTCCGCCACCTTGTCGGTGCAGTATTGCGCCATCCGCAGGTCGTTTTCGGGGAAGTCGAAGGTGATCCGCAGCAAGGGGCGACCGTGCGGGTCGCTGTAGTTGGGGTCCAGCGACAGGTAGTTGCCGCGCGTGGTGTAGCTGCTGGCTTCGCAGCCGATGGACATGGTGCTCAGGTAGTGCTCCACCGTGGCCTTCTTCCACTGCGACCCCCAGGCCGGGGTTCCGGGCGGGGTCGGGCGCGAGTCGATGGGCGCGGCGCCGATCGGCGTCACGCGGGTGCTGCCGCCGCCGACGAAGCCGAGCCCGGAGTGGTCGAAGTTGTCGTTGTTGAACTCGTCAATGCCCATGCCGATGGCGCCGCCACCGATGAAGGGATTGAAGTTCTTGTCCTTGAAGAACATCTGCACGCTGTTGGCCGTCTGGTAGGCGAAGTTGCGCCCGGTGGTGCCGGTGTTGGAAATCGGGTTGTAGGGCTCGCCGATGCCGGACAGGAGCATGAGGCGCACGTTCTCGAAGATGAACGCGGCGACCACCACGATATCCGCCGGCTGTTCCCACTCCTGGCCGCTGGAGTCGGTATAGACGATGCCGGTGGCGCGGCTGCCGGTGCTGTCCATCGTCACCTTGAGCACCTCGGAGTTGGTCCGCGCCGTGAAGTTGGGCTTGCGGATCAGCGCGGGCATGACATTGACGATGGCGCTGGCCTTGGAATAGTTGGCGCAGCCGTAGTTGGTGCAGAAGCCGCAGAAGGTGCAGGGCCCCATGGTCACGCCCAGCTGGTTGGTGTACGCCTGGGAGGCCAGAGCCGAGGGCACCGGGAAGGGCTTGTAGCCCAGGTTGCGCGCCGCCTCGGCGAACAGGGTCGGGGCGTAGGTCTGCGCGGTGGGCGGGTTGGGGTATTCGCGCGAGCGGGCGCCCTCGAAGGGGTTGCCGCCCTCGACGATCTGGCCGCCCAGGTTGCCGGCCTTGCCGGAAACCCCGGCCAGCCGCTCGAAGGCGTCGTAATGCGGCTCCATCTCCTCCCAGGTGGTGCCCCAGTCCTGCAGGGTCAGCTCGGCGGGCACTTCCTTGCCGTAGCGCTCCTTCAGGTGGCTGGCCAGGCGGAACTCCTCGGGCTGGAAGCGGAAGGTGATGCCGGCCCAGTGGTTGCCCGCGCCGCCGGTGCCGTTGCCGGGGTGGAAGGAGCCCCACACGCGCATCGGCAGGGCGGTTTCCGCTTCCGTGTTGCGCATGGTGCAGGTGTTCTGCCGGGTGCGCAGCATCAGTTCCTGGCGGCGGCTGTAGCGCAGTTCGTCGGCGGCGGAGGCGAGGTTGAAGTCGCTCGCCGTGTCGCGCCAGGGGCCGCGCTCGAAGCCGATGACGTTGAGTCCGGCATCGGCCAGTTCGTGGGCGATGATCGAGCCCGCCCAGCCGAGTCCGACGACCACGACGTCGGTGGTAGGTAGTTTCTTGGCCATGGTGTCGTTAACCCTTCCTGGCCCAGGCGGAGCTGCCGATGATGGAGAGCGGCACGAGGTCCAGCTTCTGGTTGTGCAGCGCGATGTAGTCGCGGTAGTCGTAACGCGCCCCGGGGAAACCGAGCATCTTCCACGACACCATGTCGCGGTTGCCGCCGTAGATGGGGTCGGCAAAGAAGCCTTCCATGGTGTTGCTCAGCACCTGCTGGAAGAACATTCTGGCGTCGATGCCTTCAAGGCTGATGGAGCCTTTCTCGAGGCCGCTGAGCACCTGGTCGCGCTGCTCGCCGGGCAGGGCGCTGAAGTTCTTCTGGAACTTGCCCTGGCAGTACTTGCCCAGCGCGGCCAGGCCGAGGCGGTAGCGCTCGCGCGGCACCAGCGGCGACTGGTCGGCCTGGGCGGGCGTGCCGGGGGTGAAGGGACCCTGCCGGTACAGGCGGCCGAAGTCGCCGTAGTCGCTCACCATCTGGCGGTCGATGAATACCGCGCAACCGGCGTCCTTGCCGCTGACGCTCAGCTCATCGGCGGGAATCAGCTGCTCGACTATGGCTTCCAGCTCGACGGCTTCCTCGGCGGTGAAGAACTGCCAGCCCGGATTGTCGTAGTGCAGCGGGCCGTTATGGTCGAAGGGCAGCCATTTCGGCGTGCCGATCACGGTCGCGGCCTGGGCGCTGGCAGCGCCAACGGCCAGGGAGGCGGCGGACGACTTCAACAGCTGGCGCCGGGTGAAGCCCTTGGGGTGTTCGGTCATTTCGGCTCCTGAGGCAATAGCGGTTCGCTCGTTGTCGAGGAGGCAGGGACGCGTATCGCCAGGTAGGTTCACGGTGGTCGGCACTCCCGGCCGTTGCCGGAGGAGTGAAGCGGGGTGCGAAATCGCCACAGGGGCGCCCTGCGGATCAGCCGTCGACGGCGAGATCCGCGGTTCGTCTTTTCCACGCGTGTTTTTAGACTAGGGGCCGTTACAAAATGTTGCAGGTTTTTTTGCAGCAAAGGCTTGTTGCGGAGATTGAGACAATCGGCGAGCCGGATGTTGTCGCGGACTGACAGGGTGCGTAGGAGCAACTGTCTTCTTCTGATAGTTCGTGCCTTGGATTTCCCCTCTCCCTAACCCTCTCCCTGAAGGGAGAGGGGACTGAGCGGCACCAAGCGGAACTCCGAGCCTCCCGGCCACGCCGAACGACTCCCTCGCCCTTCGGAGCGGGGCGCGCAGCCAGGGCGGGGAGAGGGCTGACGTCCACGCAGGATTTTCCGCTCCTACGCCAAGGTCAATGCTGCCGTGGGGATCAGAGGAACATCCCGCCGGAGGCTTCGATGCGTTGGCCATTGACCCAGCGGCCGCCCTCGGAGAGCAGGGCGGCGATCACTGCGCCGATGTCGTCCGGCAGGCCGACGCGGCCCAGGGCGGTGTTGCTGGCGATCTGCTGGTTCAATTCGGCGTTGTCGCGCACGCGGCCACCACCGAAGTCGGTCTCGATGGCACCGGGAGCGAGAATGTTCACGGCAATGCCGCGTGCGCCCAGCTCCTTCGCCTGATATTTGGTCAGGGTTTCCATGGCGCCTTTCATGGTCGCGTAGGCGGCGTAGCCGGGCAGCGAGAAGCGCGTCAGGCCGCTGGAGACGTTGAGGATGCGGCCGCCGTCGGCGATCAGCGGCAGCAGTTTCTGGGTCAGGAAGAACGGGCCCTTGAGCTGGATGCTCATCAACTGGTCGAACATCTCCTCGCTGGTCTCGGCGAAGCTGGCGTAGAGGCCGATGCCGGCGTTGTTCACCAGGAAGTCGAAGTGCTGACGGCCGAAGGTCTCGCCCAGCGTGGCGCGGACCTGCTCGGCGAAGGCGGCGAAGCGGGTGCTGTCGGCCACGTCCAGCTGCAGCATGACCGCACGGCCGCCATGCCGCTCGATCTCGGCGACGACGGCTTGGGCCTCGTCGGCCTGGCTGCGGTAGGTGCCGATGATGTCGACGCCGGCAGCGGCGAGGTGCAGGGCGGCGTTACGGCCAAGGCCGCGGCTGGCGCCGGTGATGAGTGCGATCTTGCGGGTCATGGCGAAGCTCCTGTGTGGGTTTGGATAGCAGGGGATTGAGGGAAAGCTTATTGTTCGATTGGCTGGTGATAAATCGGCGTGAATCGGAAATACTGGTCGGTAGTGCCGAACAATCAGTGAGCCGCCCATGATCCGCCCCGACCTGCTGCGCACCTTCGTCCGTGTCACCGAGCTGGCGAGCTTCACCCAGGCCGGTGAGCAACTGGGCCTGCCGCGCTCCACCGTCTCCGAACACATCCAGGCGCTGGAGGAACTGCTCGGCACGCGCCTGCTGCAACGCACCACCCGGCGAGTCACCGCTACCCAGGATGGCCTGGTGCTCTACGAGCGCGGCAAGGAGATGCTGGCCCAGCTGGACGAATTGCAGGGTCTGTTCCGCCAGGACGGCGAAGCCCTCGGCGGGCGCCTGCGGGTGGACATGCCGACGGTGATGGCGCGCAAGCTGGTGATGCCGCGCCTGGGTGAATTCCTTGCGCGGCACCCGGCGCTGGAGCTGGAAGTGAGCTGCACCGACCGCCGCGTCGATCTGGTGCGCGAAGGCTTCGATTGCGTGGTGCGGGTCGGTTCGGTGAACGACCTGTCGGTGGTGGCGCGCAGCCTCGGGCAGTTCCCGCAGGTGACCTGTGCCAGCCCGTCCTACCTTGCCAAGCACGGCGTGCCACAGTCGCTGGACGACCTCGCGGGGCATCAGCTCATCCACTACGTGACGGTGTTGGGCGCGCGGCCGCCGGGCTTCGAGTACCTGCACCAGGGCGAGGTCCGCTACGTGCCGATGGGCGGGGCGCTGTCGGTGAACAACGCCGAGGCCTACGAAAGCGCGGCCATGGGCGGGCTGGGGATCATCCAGGTGCCGATCCATGGCGTGCTGGATGACCTGGAGGCCGGGCGGCTGGTAGCGGTGCTGGAGCACATCCCGCTGCCGCCCATGGAGATTTCCCTGCTCTATGCCCACCGTCGACTGCCGCAGCGGGTGCGGGTGTTCATGCAGTGGCTGGCGCAGTTGCTGGGCGAGCCCGGTGTGCTGGGCACGCCCTTGACGGGGAAGGCCTAGCTGGCCCAGTCGGAATTCAGGATCACCTCGCAGAAGTTGCCGCGCACGAAGTCGGCATCCTTCATCGCCAGCACGTCGGCCTTGACGTTGCCGAAGGTGGTTTGCGGCTTGCCTTTGATGCCGTCGTAGAAGGCCTGCAGGATGTCCTGCTTGAACTGCCCGCCGCGCGGATGGGCAGCGACCACGGCGTCGCGCTGGGCGTCGGGGAACTGCGGGTAGGCGATGCCCAGTACGTCCATTTCCACCCCGGCGGTGACCAGCGCGATCTCCGGCTTCATGTGCTGCGGGATGCCGGGCGTGGTGTGCAGGGCGATGGCGGTCCACACCGTGTCGATGTCGCTCTCGGCGATACCGTGGCTGCGCAGGAACCGGGCGGCGCAGTCGGCGCCGTCCACTTCGAAACGTTCGCACTGGCTGCAGTAGCGCGGCATCAGGCCCATGTCATGGAACATCGCGCCGGCGTAGAGCAGTTCGGCATCGTACTTCAGCTCCTTGCGCACACCGGTCAGCGCACCCCAGTAGTAGACGCGGGACGAGTGGTGGAAGAGCAGGCGGGTGGCGTTGTCGCGGACCATCTCGGTGATGGCCTTGGCGAGGGCGCTGTCGGGGACTTTGACGCCGTTCAGGTCGAGGCTCATGGCGGGCTCCAGGGCTGAATTTCCAAGGCGCGACGCGGGCTGCGTCACGCTCGGGTCCATTGGAAATCCGCAGCCTTCAAGCGGCAACGAGGGCGAGGGAGCGATTACGGACAGCCGTGCGTCCTTTGCTGCCAGGTGCGCGCCGAGTCCGTTCCTACGTAACCGGCGAACTCGGTGCTGATCGTAGGGCGCATAACGCGCCAGCGTTATCCGCCGCGGGGCTATCGGCGGATAACCCGTTCCGGGTTGTGCGCCCTACGGTCTTGAATCGGTGCTGGGCGGTTCGCGAGCAAGCTCGCTCCTACAGGAAACTCCGGAGCGGGCTCTAGACGAACTGTGCCGCCGCGTAGCCCGAGGCCCAGGCCCACTGGAAGTTGAAGCCGCCCAGGTGGCCGGTGACGTCCAGCACTTCGCCGACGAAGTACAGCCCGGGGGACTTCAGCGATTCCAGGGTCTTGGACGACACTTCGCGAGTGTCGACGCCACCCAGGGTGACTTCCGCCGTGCGGTAGCCCTCGGTACCGGCCGGTACCAGTTGCCAGTCGCCCAGGCGTTCGGCGATTGCCTTCAGCTCGGCCGGCGTGTACTGCTTCATCGGCTTGGAAACGAACCACTGCTCGGCCAGCAGGCCGGCCATCTTCTTGGTGAACAGCTCGCCCAGCAGCGTCTTCAGTTCGCTGTTGGGGCGCTCGCGCTGCTGCTCGACCAGCCAGACCGGCAGGTCGATGCGTGGCAGCAGGTCGATGCTGATGGTGTCGCCGGGCTGCCAGTAGGAGGAAATCTGCAGGATCGCCGGGCCGCTCAGGCCACGGTGGGTGAACAGGATGTTCTCGACGAAGCTCTGGCCGTTGCAGCTGACCCGACAATCCTCCACCGAGGTGCCGGACAGTTCGGTGCACAGCGCCTTGAGTTGCGGATCGGTGAGGGTGAAAGGCACCAGGCCTGCGCGGGTCGGCAGCACGCTGTGGCCGAACTGGCGGGCGATCTGGTAGCCGAAGCCGGTGGCGCCCAGGGTCGGGATGGACAGGCCGCCGGTGGCGATCACCAGGGACTCGCAGCAGGCCGGGCCGAGGCTGGTCTGCAGCTGGTAGCCGCCTTCGTCGAGGCGGGCGATCTCGCTCACCGAGGTGTCCAGGCGCAGGTCGACGCCGGCCTGTTCGCACTCGTCCAGCAGCAGGCCGAGGATGTCGCTGGACTTGTTATCGCAGAACAGCTGGCCGAGCTTCTTCTCGTGGTAGGGCACGCCGTGCTTGGCCACCAGGGCGATGAAGTCCCACTGGGTGAAACGGGCCAGGGCGGACTTGCAGAAGTGCGGGTTCTGCGACAGGAAGTTGGCCGGCTCGCAATACATGTTGGTGAAGTTGCAGCGCCCGCCACCGGACATGAGGATCTTCTTGCCGGCCTTGTTGGCGTGGTCGATCAGCAGGACCTGACGACCGCGCGCGGCCGCGCTCATGGCGCACATCAGTCCCGCGGCGCCGGCGCCGATGATGATGACCTGGGATCTGAGCACGGTGGGTTCCTCGTGGACGAGCGCCTGGGCGGCGCAAAGCCGCGCATCTTACCCCAAGCGCCGGACTACGGGAGGCCGCGCGTCGATCCGCGGCGTCGGGCTGGCGGTTGAGGTATCCCGCGGGGGCGTTTGCCCGGATAATGCGCGCCCAGTCGTTTTTCTCTTTTTCGCGTTTTTCTTTTCGTGGTGCGTGCGCATGGAAATCAAGGTCAACTTTCTCGACAACCTTCGCCTGGAGGCCAAGTTCGACGACTTCACGGTGATCGCCGACCAGCCCATCCGCTACAAGGGCGACGGTTCGGCGCCGGGTCCGTTCGACTACTTCCTGGCTTCCTCGGCGCTGTGCGCGGCCTACTTCGTCAAGCTCTACTGCCAGACCCGCGACATCCCCACGGACAACATCCGCCTGTCGCAGAACAACATCGTCGACCCGGAAAACCGCTACAAGCAGATCTTCAAGATCCAGGTCGAGCTGCCGGCGGACATCTCCGAGAAGGACCGCCAGGGCATCCTGCGCTCCATCGACCGCTGCACGGTGAAGAAGGTGGTGCAGACCGGCCCGGACTTCGTCATCGAAGAGGTGGAGAACCTCGACGCCGACGCCCAGGCGCTGCTGATGCCGAGTACCGTTGCCGGCGCCAGCACCTATATCCAGGGCAAGGACCTGCCGCTGGAGCAGACCATCGCCAACATGTCGGAAATCCTCGCCGGCCTGGGCATGAAGATCGAGATCGCCTCCTGGCGCAACATCGTGCCCAACGTCTGGTCGCTGCACATCCGCGACGCGCAGTCGCCGATGTGCTTCACCAACGGCAAGGGCGCCACCAAGGAGAGCGCGCTGGCCTCGGCGCTGGGCGAGTTCATCGAGCGCCTGAACTGCAACTTCTTCTACAACGATCAGTTCTGGGGCGAGGAGATCGCCAACGCGCCCTTCGTGCATTACCCCGATGAGCGCTGGTTCAAACCGGGGCCCAAGGATGAGCTGCCCGAGGAAATCCTCGACGAGCATTGCCTGGCGATCTACAACCCGGACGGCGAGCTGCGCGGCTCGCACCTCTACGACACCAACTCGGGCAACACCGAGCGCGGCATCTGCTCGCTGCCGTTCGTGCGCCAGTCCGATGGCGAGACGGTGTACTTCCCGTCCAACCTGATCGAGAACCTCTACCTCTCCAACGGCATGAGCGCCGGCAACACCCTGGCCGAGGCGCAGGTGCAGTGCCTGTCGGAAATCTTCGAGCGCGCGGTGAAGCGTGAAATCCTCGAGGGCGAACTGGCGCTGCCGGACGTGCCGCAGGAGGTGCTGGCCAAGTACCCGGGCATCGTCGCCGGCATCAAGGGCCTGGAGGAGCAGGGCTTCCCGGTGCTGGTCAAGGATGCGTCGCTGGGCGGTGCGTTCCCGGTGATGTGCGTGACCCTGATGAACCCGCGCACCGGCGGTGTATTCGCCTCCTTCGGCGCCCACCCGAGTTTCGAAGTGGCGCTGGAGCGCAGTCTCACCGAGCTGCTCCAGGGCCGCAGCTTCGAGGGCCTCAACGACCTGCCGCGGCCGACCTTCGAGAGCCAGGCGCTGACCGAGCCGAACAACTTCGTCGAGCACTTCATCGATTCCAGCGGCGTGGTGTCGTGGCGCTTCTTCAGTGCCAGGGCCGATCACGAGTTCGTCGAGTGGGACTTCTCCGGCCAGGGCGAGGATTCGAACCAGCAGGAAGCGCAGACCCTGTTCGGCATCCTCGAAGAGCAGGGCAAGGAGGTCTACATGGCCGTGTACGAGCACCTGGGCGCCACGGCGTGCCGCATCCTGGTGCCGGGCTACTCGGAAATCTACCCGGTGGAAGACCTGATCTGGGACAACACCAACAAGGCGCTGGCGTTCCGCGCGGACATCCTCAACCTGCACAGCCTCAACATCGTCCGCCTCAAGTCGCTGCTCAAGCGCCTGGAAGCCTGCGAGGTGGACGAGTACACCGACATCACCACGCTGATCGGCATCGAGTTCGACGACAACACGGTCTGGGGCCAGCTGACCATCCTCGAGCTCAAGCTGCTGATCAACCTCGCGGTGAAGCGCTTCGAGACGGCCAAGGAACTGGTGGAGATGTACCTCCAGTACAACGACAACACCGTCGAGCGCGGGCTGTTCTACCAGGCGCTCAACGCGGCGCTGGAAGTGCAGCTGGACGAGGAACTGGAGATGGCCGACTTCGAGGCCAACTTCCGCCGCATGTTCGGCAACGAGCGCATGGACGCGGTACTGGGTTCGCTGGACGGCAGCGTGCGCTTCTACGGCCTGACGCCGACCAGCATGAAGCTGGAAGGGCTGGACAAGCACCTGCGCCTGATCGACAGCTACAGGAAGCTGCACCAGGCGCGGGCCAGGGCGGTGGCGGGGCGCTGATTCGACCAAGACGTTCAACTGACGTCGCGTCCCAGGGGCACTGCCGGGGGGATGGTTGAGCGATGTTTGTAGGATGGCGTGGAGCGCAGCGATACCCATCAATACCTGTGCCCCGACAGCATGGGTATCGCTGCGCTCCACCCATCCTACGGAACAGACGAACCAGGGCACCTTCGGGTGTCCTGGTTCGTTTCCGGCGACTGGTTGCCAGAGAGGCATACCGCTCGACCGGTCGTCCGGTGCAGCGCGAAAGTCCGCCTAGACTTGTCGATTCCGTCGTCGCTCAGGCGACCAAGCTGCATGCCGGTCATGCCGACCGCGCGAGGATCAGGAGAGTCACCATGTCCAGCCTGCAACGCGTCACCCCCTGCCTGTGGTTCGACGGCAAGGCCGAGGAAGCGGCCCAGTTCTATGTCGGCATCTTCCCCGACTCGCGGATCGTGCAGATCGCCTATTACCCAGAGGCCGAGAAGGACCGCCATGGCGGCGTGCCCGGCTCGGTGCTGACGGTGGAGTTCGTGCTGGACGGCCAGACCTTCATCGCCCTGAACGGCGGGCCGGCCTTCAACTTCACCGAGGCGCTGTCGCTGCAGGTGATGTGCGACAGCCAGAAGGAGATCGACCACTTCTGGGACAAGCTCGGCGCCGGCGGCCCGGAGGAAGCGCAGATCTGCGGCTGGCTGAAGGATCGCTACGGGGTGTCCTGGCAGATCTGTCCGCGCCACGTCGGCGACATGGTCGCCGACCCGAACCCGGCGAAGGCCAGCCGCACGCTGCAGGCGGTGATGGGCATGAAAAAGCTGGACATGGCCGCCATCGAGCGCGCTCATGCCGGTAACTGAGCGCCTGACCTGAGCGAGGAGGGCGCCGGCATGTTCAGCCATATCACCGTGGGCACCAATGACCTGCCGCGCGCCATCGACTTCTACACCAGGGTGCTCGGCGCGCTGGGGATTGTCCTCAAGGCCCGCCGCCTTCAGCCTGAACGGGCAATCTTCGCCCACCCGGACAGCGACGTGGTGTTCTGCGTCTATTCGCCCATCGACGGGCAGCCGGCGAGCGTCGGCAACGGCAGCCTGGTGGCCTTCGAGGCGCGCACGCGGCATCAGGTCGACAACTTCCACGCCCGCGCCATCCAGTTGGGCGGCGTCGACGAAGGGCCACCCGGCCTGCGCCTGAACTACTCGCCGACCTACTATGGGGCCTATGTGCGCGACCTGGACGGCAACAAGCTGTGCTGTGTCTGTCACCTGCCGGAGTGACGTGCCTGACGAGAAATTTCGAACCGGCAAGCGCAGCGGCTCGTCCAACTCCCTGAGCGTCGCAGTCAACCGGCACGCACCGCTTGCCCGACTGCGGCACCGCCATGCGGCGAGGGTGCGCTCGCCGTACCGGGAGGAACTGCGATGGTTACTCACTACAAGGTCAAGGGTCACCTGGCCTGCGGGCATGCCGGCAAGCATCTGGAATCCACCAGCGAGCTGAACCGGGTGAAGTGCCGCAGCTGCCGCAACACCGAGGTCTACAAGGAAGCCCGCAAAACAGCCCGCAACGCCGCACGCAGGGCCCAGCGCAAGGCACGTGCCGAAGCCGTGCACAACGACTGGCGCAGCTTCTGGGAGAAGCGCCTGGTCGCCATGCCGGGCAGCCAGCGCCTGCCGCGTGGGTTCCAGGGCCAGCCGTTCGTTTGAGTCGCGCCTGGGTGAGATAGAACACCGGGACGGTGCAGTCAGGGTTACGGTGAGGAACGCAGATCGTAGGGCGGATAACGCGCCAGCGTTATCCGCCGTCATGGGAACGGCGGATAATCCGTTCCGGATTATGCGCCCTACATAGGGACTCCCCTGTAGGAGCGAGCTTGCTCGCGAACAGCCCTCACGCCGGACACCGCTGACACCCCATCCGTAGGGCGCATGACGCGCCAGCGTTATTCGCCGCGAGACCTTCGGCGGATAATCCGTTCCGGATTATGCGCCCTACGTCGGGAGTCCCCTGTAGGAGCGAGCTTGCTCGCGAACAGCCCTCACGCCGGACACCACTGACGCCCTATGGTTTCCGTGTTTGCGCTTCCCCAGTCTTTAGAGCGTGGCGCGCAGCCAGGATCAGGGAAAGGGCTGTCGATCCTGCAGGCCCGGCTGCATGCCCGAGCGTTAAGCTCGGGAAAGACGTGCTAGCATCTGCGACGGCCCCGAATCCTCCTGCGGCGCTGGCACCCCGCCAGCGCCGCCATCCCTCACAGAAGGACCCAAGCAATGGCTCAAGTCACCCTCAAGGGCAACCCGGTTTCCGTCGACGGCAAGCTGCCGCAGAAAGGCGAGCAGGCTCCGGCCCTGTCGCTGGTCGCCGGCAACCTGTCCGACGTCACCCTGGAAAACTACGCCGGCAAGCGCAAGGTGCTGAACATCTTCCCCAGCGTCGACACCCCGACCTGCGCCACCTCCGTGCGCAAGTTCAACGCCGAGGCGAGCAAGCTGGCCAACACCGTGGTGCTGTGCATCTCCGCTGACCTGCCGTTCGCCCAGGCGCGCTTCTGCGGCGCCGAAGGCCTGGAGAACGTGGTGAACCTGTCCACCCTGCGTGGTCGCGAGTTCCTCGCCAACTATGGCGTGGCCATCGCCGACGGTCCGCTGGCCGGCCTCGCCGCCCGCGCCGTGGTGGTGCTGGACGAGCAGAACAAGGTGCTGCACAGCGAGCTGGTGGGCGAGATCGCCGATGAGCCGAACTACGCCGCCGCCATCGCCGCCCTGGCCTGATGGAAGGTGGGGGCCGGTCCGCCAGGATCGGCCCCCATGGCGCGGGAACCTCCCGCGCCATTTCCGGGTCGCAATGCCCCGGTAATTCGTAACTCCCGGTAAATCCAAGGTAAATAGCGGGTAAAGAGACTTTGCCTGCGGCGCGGCTGTGCTTATCGTTCAGCCTCGCTATTCTCGCTTCTTTGCGCCACGCCCCTTTTCAAAAGACAGAGCCCCATGACTGCAAGCAACGGATCGCCCTCCAAACTCCGCAAACTGCGCCCCTGGCTCATCACCGCGCTGCTGTTCGCCGCGGTGGTGGGGCTGATCATGTGGCTGCACTCGACGTCGACCGGTGCGCCGGCGGCCCAGGGCGGACGCGGCGGAAGACCGGGTCCGGGGCAGATGGCCGCGGGGCAGGGCGGCGCGGCGGTGACCGTCAGCGTGGCTCCTGTGGTGAAAGGCGACCTGCCGGTGCACTACCACGCACTGGGCACGGTGACCGCCTACAACACCGTCAACGTCCGTGCGCGGGTCAGCGGCCAGCTGGTCAAGGTGCCGTTCCAGGAGGGCCAGGAAGTGAAGGCCGGCGACGTCCTCGCGGTGATCGACCCGCGTCCGTTCCAGGCCGCGCTGGACCAGGCACAGGGCACGCTGCTGCAGAACCAGGCGCAACTGAAGAACGCTCAAATCGACCTGGCCCGCTACAAGGGCCTGTACGCCGAGGACTCCATCGCCAAGCAGACCCTGGACACCCAGGAAGCGCAGGTCCGCCAGTACGAAGGCACCCTGAAGACCAACCAGGGCCAGGTCGCCGACGCCAAGCTCAACCTCGAATTCACCCAGGTGCGCGCGCCCATCTCCGGCCGCGTCGGCCTGCGCCAGGTGGACGTGGGCAACCTGGTCACCTCCGGCGACACCACGCCGCTGGTGGTGATCACCCAGGTCAAGCCGATCTCCGTGGTGTTCAGCCTGCCGCAGCAGCAACTGGGCACCATCGCCCGCGAGCTTTACAGCGGCAAGCCGGTACCGGTGGAGGCGCTGGACCGCAACCAGAACCAGACCCTGGCCACCGGCGTGCTGAAGACCCTGGACAACCAGATCGACACCACCACCGGCACCGTCAAGCTCAAGGCCGGCTTCGAGAACGACGACCACAAGCTGTTCCCCAACCAGTTCGTCAACGTGCGCCTGCTCGCCGAGACCCTGCCGGGCGTGCTGACCATTCCGGCCAACGCCGTGCAGCGCGGCAACGACGGCACCTACGTCTACCTGGTCGGCGAGGAGAACAAGGCCAAGCGCCAACTGGTCACCCTGGGCACCAGCGAAAGCGAGCGCGTGGTCGTCACCGAGGGGCTGAAGGAGGGTGATCGTGTCGTCGTCGAGGGCACCGACCGCCTGCGCGACGGCACCCGCATGAATATCGCCGTCTCCGACGCCAAGGCCCGTGCGGCTGCCGGCGAGGAGGGCGACAAGTCCACCGCCAAGCCGTTCGGTTCCGACACGCCGGTCCAGGACAGCGGTAAGAGCGAATGAACCCGTCCCGCCTGTTCATCCTGCGGCCGGTCGCCACCACGCTGTTGATGGTGGCGATCCTGCTGTCGGGGATCATCGCCTACCGCTTCCTGCCGATCTCGGCGCTGCCGGAAGTGGACTACCCGACCATCCAGGTGGTGACGCTGTATCCCGGCGCCAGTCCGGACATCATGACTTCCTCGGTGACCGCGCCGTTGGAGAACCAGCTGGGGCAGATTCCCGGCCTCAACGAGATGTCCTCCACCAGCTCCGGCGGCGCCTCGGTGATCACCCTGCAGTTCAGCCTGCAGATCAACCTCGACGTCGCCGAGCAGGAAGTCCAGGCGGCGATCAACACCGCGCAGAGCCTGCTGCCCAAGGACCTGCCGAACCAGCCGGTGTACAGCAAGGTGAACCCGGCGGACGCGCCGATCCTGACCCTGGCGGTGATGTCCCCGGACATGCCGCTGCCGCAGATCCAGGACCTGGTGGATACGCGTCTTGCGCAGAAAATCTCGCAGATTTCCGGCGTCGGCCTGGTCAGCATCAGCGGCGGCCAGCGCCCGGCCGTGCGCATCCGCGCCAACCCCGGCGCACTCGCCGCCGCCGGCCTGAGCCTGGAGGACCTGCAGACCACCGTCACCAACAACAACCTCAACGGCCCCAAGGGCAGCTTCGACGGGCCGACCCGTTCCTCGACCCTGGACGCCAACGACCAGTTGAAGTCCGCCGACGCCTACCGCGACCTGATCATCGCCTACAAGAACGGCTCGCCGCTGCGCGTGCGCGACGTGGCGAGCGTGGAGGACGACGCCGAGAACGTGCGCCTCGCCGCCTGGGCCAATACCTCGCCGGCGGTGGTGCTGAACATCCAGCGCCAGCCGGGCGCCAACGTCATCGAGGTGGTGGACAGCATCAAGAAGATGCTGCCGCAATTGCAGGCGACCCTGCCCGGCAGCCTGGAAGTGACGGTACTCACCGACCGCACCACGACCATCCGCGCCTCGGTGGCGGACGTGCAGTTCGAGCTGTTCCTCGCCGTCTGCCTGGTGGTGATGGTCACCTTCCTGTTCCTGCGCAACATCTCCGCGACGCTGATCCCCAGCTTCGCCGTGCCGCTGTCGCTGATCGGCACCTTCGGCGTGATGTACCTCGCCGGCTTCTCGATCAACAACCTGACGCTGATGGCGCTGACCATCGCCACCGGCTTCGTGGTAGACGACGCCATCGTCATGGTGGAGAACATCGCGCGCTACCTGGAACAGGGCGACGAGCCGCTGGAGGCTGCGCTCAAGGGCTCGAAACAGATCGGCTTCACCATCATCTCGCTGACCTTCTCGCTGATCGCCGTACTGATCCCGCTGCTGTTCATGGGCGACGTAGCCGGCCGGCTGTTCCGCGAGTTCGCCATCACCCTGGCGGTGGCGATCCTGATTTCCGGCTTCGTTTCCCTGACCCTGACGCCGATGCTCAGCGCCAAGCTGCTGCGCCACGTCGAGCCGGAGAAGGAAGGACGTTTCGCCCGCGCCGCCGGGCGCTTCATCGACAACATGATCGAGCGCTACGCGAGCGCCCTGCGCGTGGTGCTGCGCCACCAGCCGCTGACCCTGCTGGTGGCCATCGCCACCGTGGTGCTCACCGCGCTGCTGTACATCTTCATGCCCAAGGGCTTCTTCCCGGTGCAGGACACCGGGGTGATCCAGGGCATCGCCGAGGCGCCGCAGTCGATCTCCTTCCAGGCCATGGCGAGCCGCCAGCAGGACCTGGCGCAGATCGTGCTGAAGGACCCGGCGGTGGAAAGCCTGTCCTCGTTCATCGGCGTCGACGGCACCAACGCCACGCTCAACACCGGGCGCCTGCTGATCAACCTCAAGCCTCACGCCGAGCGCGACGTGACCGCCAGCGAGGTGATCCATCGCCTGCAGCCGGAGCTGGACCAGATCGCCGGCATCAAGCTGTACATGCAGCCGGTGCAGGACCTGACGATCGAAGACCGCATCGCCCGTACCCAGTACCAGTTCACCCTGCAGGACGCCGACCCGGACGTCCTCGCCGACTGGGTGCCGCGCCTGGTGGATCGCCTGCAGCAACTGCCGGAGCTGGCCGATGTGGCCACCGACTGGCAGGACAAGGGCCTGCAGGCCTACATCAACATTGACCGAGACACCGCCTCGCGCCTGGGCGTGAGCCTGTCTAGCATCGACAGCGTGCTGTACAACGCCTTCGGCCAGCGGCTGATCTCCACCATCTTCACCCAGGCCACGCAGTACCGCGTGGTGCTGGAAGTGGCGCCGGAATTCCAGATCGGCCCGCAGTCGCTGGAGAACCTCTACGTACCGTCCAGCGATGGCACCCAGGTGCGCCTGTCGAGCCTGGCCAAGGTGGAGGAGCGGCATACGCTGCTGGCGGTCAACCACATCGCCCAGTTCCCGGCCGCGACCATCTCCTTCAACCTGGCCAAGGGTGTCGCCCTCGGCGAGGCGGTGCAGGCGATCCGCGACGTGGAGGCGCAGATGGACATGCCCGTCAGCCTGCAGGGCAGCTTCCGCGGTGCGGCGCAGGCCTTCGAGGCCTCGCTGTCCAACACCCTGCTGCTGGTGCTGGCCTCCATCGTCACCATGTATATCGTGCTGGGCATCCTCTACGAGAGCTTCATCCACCCGGTGACCATCCTCTCCACGCTGCCCTCGGCGGGCGTGGGCGCGCTGCTGGCGCTGATGCTCTCGGGGCAGGACATCGGCATCGTGGCGATCATCGGCATCATCCTGCTGATCGGCATCGTCAAGAAGAACGCGATCATGATGATCGACTTCGCCCTGGACGCCGAACGCAACGAGGGCAAGCCGCCCCATGAGGCGATCTACCAGGCGTGCCTGCTGCGCTTCCGGCCGATCCTGATGACCACCATGGCCGCGCTGCTCGGCGCCAGCCGCTGGGCGTCACCATGGTCGGCGGCCTGCTGGTCAGCCAGCTGCTGACGCTGTTCACCACGCCGGTGATCTACCTGTACTTCGACCGCCTCGCCGCTCGCTGGGCCAACTGGCGGCAGCGCCACGGCCTGGAGGTGAACAGCATCGACCCGGCGGAGCGTGGCTGATGGGCGGCCTGTCTCGCCTGTTCATCCTGCGCCCGGTCGCCACCTGCCTGCTGACCCTGGCGCTGATGCTGGCCGGCGCGCTGTCGTTCAGCCTGCTGCCGGTGGCGCCGCTGCCCAACGTCGATTTCCCGACCATCCTGGTGCAGGCCTCCTTGCCCGGCGCCAGCCCGGAAACCATGGCCTCCACGGTGGCGACGCCGCTGGAGCGCTCGCTGGGACGCATCGCCGGGGTCACCGACATGACCTCCAGCAGCTCCCTGGGCAACACCACCATCATCATCCAGTTCGACCTGTCCAAGGACATCGACGGCGCCGCGCGCGAGGTGCAGTCGGCGATCAACGCGGCCATGAGCCTGCTGCCCTCGGGCATGCCGAACAACCCGACGTACCGCAAGGCTAACCCGTCGGACATGCCGATCATGATCCTCACCCTGACCTCGGATACCTACACCCGCGGGCAGATGTACGACCTGGCCTCGACCATCGTCTCGCCCAAGCTCGCCCAGGTGAAAGGCGTGGGGCAGGTGAGTATCGGCGGCTCCTCGCTGCCGGCGGTGCGCGTCGACGTCAATCCGGACCAGCTCAGCCAGTACGGCATCTCCCTGGACACCGTGCGCAACGCCATCAACAACACCAACGCCGACGGGCCCAAGGGCTCGCTGGAGTTCGGCGAGCGGCACTGGCAGGTGGACTCCAACGACCAGCTGCGCAAGGCCAGCGAGTATGCCCCGCTGATCGTCCACTACAACGCGGAGACCGGCGCGGCGGTACGCCTGAAGGACGTCGCCAAGGTCACCGACTCGGTAGAGGACGTGCGCAACGCCGGCTTTTCCGACGATTTGCCGGCGGTGCTGCTGATCATCACCCGGCAACCGGGCGCCAACATCATCGAAGCCACCGACGCCATCCACGAGCAGTTGCCGATCATCCAGGACGTGCTCGGGCCGCAGGTGAAGCTGTCGGTGATGGACGACCGCAGCCCGTCGATCCGTTCCTCGCTGGAAGAGGCCGAGCTGACCCTGATCATCTCCGTGGTGCTGGTGATCCTGGTGGTCTACCTGTTCCTGCGCAACGGCCGCGCCACGCTGATCCCCAGCCTCGCGGTGCCGGTGTCGCTGGTGGGCACCTTCGCGGTCATGTACCTGTGCGGTTTCTCGCTGAACAACCTGTCGCTGATGGCGCTGATCATCGCCACCGGCTTCGTGGTGGACGATGCCATCGTCGTGGTGGAGAACATCGCGCGGCGCATCGAGGAGGGCGACCCGCCGATCCAGGCGGCGATCCGTGGTGCGCGCGAGGTGAGTTTCACCGTGCTGTCGATGACCCTGTCGCTGGTGGCGGTGTTCATCCCGCTGCTGCTCATGGGCGGCATCACCGGGCGGCTGTTCCGCGAATTCTCGGTGACCCTGGCGGCGGCCATCCTTGTGTCGCTGGTGGTGTCCCTGACGCTGACGCCGATGCTCTGCGCACGCCTGCTCAAGCCCATGGAACGAGGGCCGAAGAAGGCCTCGGTGGAGCGCCAGAGCAACCGCTATTTCGTCGCCTTCATGCAGCGCTACCGCGCCAGCCTGAGCTGGGCGCTGGAACACTCGCGGCTGATGGTGATGATCATGCTCGGCTGCATCGCGCTGAACCTGTACCTGTTCGTGGTGGTGCCCAAGGGCTTCCTGCCGCAGCAGGACTCCGGGCGCCTGCGCGGCTTCGCGGTGGCCGACCAGAGCATCTCGTTCCAGGCGCTGGACAAGAAGATGGCGCAGTTCCGCCGGATCCTTTCCGAGGACCCGGGCGTGGAGAACGTGGTGGGCTTCGTCGGCGGCGGCAAGTGGCAGTCGAGCAACACCGGCTCCTTCTTCGTCACCCTGAAGGACATCACCGAGCGCGACTCCGCCGAGACCATCGTCAACCGTCTGCGCAAGAAGCTGGCGGAGGTGCCCGGCGCCAACCTGTTCCTGGTCGCCGGCCAGGACGTGCGCATCGGCGGCCGCCAGGGCAACGCGCAATACGACTTCACCCTGCGCAGCGACGACCTCACGCTGCTGCGCGAATGGGCGCCCAAGGTCGAGGCGGCGATGAACAAGGTGCCGCAGATCGTCGACGTGAACAGCGATGCCCAGGACAAGGGCGTGCAGAGCCGCCTGGTGATCGACCGCGACCGCGCCGCCAGCCTGGGGGTGAACGTCGCCGAGGTGGACGCGGTGCTGAACAACTCCTACGGCCAGCGCCAGGTCTCGACCATCTTCAACCCGCTGAACCAGTACCACGTGGTGATGGAAGTCGCCCAGCCCTACCAGGAGACGCCCGAAGAACTGCGCCAGGTCTACGTGATCAACAGCGAAGGGCAGCGCATCCCGCTTTCGGCCTTCACCCACATCGAGCCGAGCCGCGCGCCGCTGGAGGTCAACCACCAGGGCCAGTTCGCCGCCACCACCTTCTCCTTCAACCTGGCCCAGGGCGCGCAGATCGGCCCGGCCCGCGACGCGATCCTGGCGGCGGTGGAACCCATCCACCTGCCGATGGAAATCCAGGCGACCTTCGAAGGCAACGCCGGCGCGGTGCAGGACACGCAGAACGACATGCCCTGGCTGATCCTGCTGGCGCTGGTGTCGGTCTACATCGTGCTGGGCATCCTCTACGAGAGCTACGTGCACCCGCTGACCATCCTCTCGACGCTGCCTTCGGCGGGCGTCGGCGCGCTGCTCACGCTGATGCTGTTCCGCACCGAGCTGTCGCTGATCGCGCTGATCGGGGTGATCCTGCTGATCGGCATCGTGAAGAAGAACGCCATCATGATGATCGACTTCGCCCTGGACGCCGAACGTACCCAGGGCCTGTCGCCCAGGGACGCGATCCTGGAGGCGGCGATGAAGCGCTTCCGGCCGATCATGATGACCACCCTGGCCGCCATCCTCGGTGCGCTGCCGCTGATCTTCGGCATCGGCGGCGACGCCGCGCTGCGTCGCCCGCTGGGCATGACCATCGTCGGCGGGCTGATCGGCAGCCAGTTGCTGACCCTGTACACCACCCCCGTCGTCTATCTCTACCTCGACCGCCTGCGCCATTGGGTCAACCAGAAGCGCGGCGTGCGCACCGATGGCGCCCTGGAGACACCCGTATGATTCGCTCCCACTCACTTCTCCCTCTGGCCCTGGCAGTGGCCCTGGCCGGTTGCGCCATCGGCCCGGACTACCAGCGCCCCGAGCTGACGGTGCCCGCCAGCTTCAAGGAGGGCGAGGGCTGGCAACTGGCCAAGCCGCAGGACGGCTTCAACCACGGCGCCTGGTGGGAGCTGTACGGCGACGCCACGCTGAATGACCTGCAGACCCGCCTGGTGGCTGCCAACCAGACCCTGGCGCAGTCGCTGGCGTCCTACCGCCAGGCCCAGGCGCTGGCCAAGGGCGCGCGGTCCTCCTTCTTCCCCACCATCAGCGCCGACGTCGGCAAGACGCGCTCGGGGCAAGGCACCGGCAGCGGCGGCAGCGTGCGCCTGCCGGACGGCTCCACCGTCAGCAGCGGCGGTGGCAGCAGTTCGATCAGCAACAGCTATTCGGCGAGCCTGGGTGTGAGCTGGGAGCTGGACCTCTGGGGCAAGCTGCGTCGCCAGCTGGAAGCCGACAACGCGAGTATGGACGCCAGTGCGGCGGACCTCGCCAACTCGCGTCTTTCCCTGCAGTCCCAGCTCGCCCAGAACTACCTGCAACTGCGCGTGATGGACCAGCAGATCAAGCTGCTCAACGACACGGTCACGGCCTACCAGCGCTCGCTCAAGCTCACCGAGAACCAGTACAACGCCGGCATCGTCACCAAGGCCGACGTCGCCCAGGCGCGTACCCAGCTGAAGAGCACCGAAGCCCAGGCCATCGACCTGAAGTACCAGCGGGCGCAACTGGAACACGCCATTGCCGTGCTGGTCGGCGTGCCGCCGGCGCAGTTCTCCCTGGCCGCCGTCGATGGCGTGCCGAGCCTGCCGAATGTGCCCGCGCTGCTGCCGTCGGAGCTGCTGCAACGCCGCCCGGACGTGGCCTCCGCCGAGCGCCAGGTGATCTCCGCCAACGCCAAGATCGGCGTGGCCAAGGCCGCCTGGTTCCCCGACCTGACCCTCACCGCCGCCGGCGGCTACCGCAGCGGCAGCTTCCAGAACTGGATCGAGACGCCCAACCGCTACTGGTCCATCGGCCCGCAGTTCGCCATGACCCTGTTCGACGGCGGGCTGATCGCCTCCCAGGTCGAACAGGCCGAGGCGAGCTACGACCAGACGGTGGCCAGCTACCGGCAGACCGTGCTGGACAGCTTCCGCGAGGTCGAGGACTACATGGTCCAGCTCAAGGTGCTGGAAGAGGAAAGCGGCGTGCAGCAGGAGGCGCTGGATGCCGCCCGCGAGGCGCTGCGCCTGACCACCAACCAGTACAAGGCCGGCACTATCGACTACAGCGATGTGGTCACCACCCAGACCAGCGCGCTGTCCAACGAACGTACGCTGCTGACTCTCACCGGCAGCCGGTTGACGGCCAGCGTGCAGCTGATCGCAGCCCTGGGCGGGGGCTGGGATGCGGCGAGGATCGCCGAGGAAGGGCAGGCCAAGCGGGACTGACGCCAGGTCAGTCCTCGTGGAGGGCGCTCAAGGGGATACGGAAGCGATTCTCGCCGTCCAGTGAGCGAATGCCGCGCGGCAGCACGGTGCTGACCAGCACCGTGCCTCCGCGGCGCTCCAGCACTTCGCAGGCGATGCGACCGCTGGCCGGCAGGCGGCCGTCGTCCGGGCCGTGGATGACCGCCGAGCGCTTCTTCAGGAAGCGCCAGTCGCGGCCCTCGGCATCGATCAGCCGGCACTCGGCCCAACCGGGGAAACACTCTTCGGTGTAGCGGATGATCTCGACCTGGATGCCGGGCATCGCGAGCCTCTTGCAAGGGTTTGTCAGCCGTTGAAACGGCGGGCGGTGGTGAAGCTGCGTTCCCAGTAGCGGTTGTCCAGGGAATCCTGGCGGATGCGTCCACCCGTGCTCGGGGCATGGATGAACTGGTTGTTGCCGATGTACAGGCCGACGTGGCTGACGTTGCCGCGACCATTGCGGTTGAAGAACACCGCGTCGCCGGGTCTGAGCTCGTCGCGGTGGATGCGCAGGCTGTCGCTGTCGATCATTTCGCCGGTGGTGCGGGGCAGCTTCATCCCCGCTTCGGTGCGGAACAGGTAGACCAGCAGTCCGCTGCAGTCGAAGCCACTGGCCACGGTGCTGCCGCCGAACCGGTAGGGCAGGCCGATCAGCTCGCGGGCGCGTTCCACCACGCGCGAGTTGCTGCCGGAGTTGAGCTTGTGCCGGCTGGCCTGCACTGGCTGTCTGGCACCGAGGTGCTGGCGAACATTGTTGCGATTGACGATCTTGCCCTGCGCGGCGCGCGAAAGTTTTGCGCCGGCTTTGTGAAGGGAAGCGGTCTTCGTCTCGCGGGCTTCGACCGACGTGACGGAAAGGGCGAGCATCAGGGCGGTGCTCAGGATAATCAGGGGGCGCATCTGGGGTACATCGGGGTGACGGGTGAATGAAAAGGGCCGCCATCTTAGAAATCCCGCCGGATGATTGAACGTGGGGACGGTGCAAGTCTCTGTAGGTATTTTCTGATTGATGCCTGATCAGTGACGCGTAGCGGAATTCGTGTCCGGTCAGCCGCTGAACCGTCGGGCGGTGGTGTAGCTTCGCTGCCAGTAGCTGTTCCCCAGCGAATCGATGCGGATGGTCTTGCCGGTGCTCGGTGCGTGGATGAAACGGTCGTCGCCGATGTACAGGCCCACATGGCTGGTCGCACCTTCGCCGTTGTGGTTGAAGAACACGGCGTCGCCCGGTTGCAATTCGTCGCGGTCCACCCGGTTCTGGCGCTGGGCGATCATCGAGGCAGTGGTGCGCGGCAGCTTGCGGTCGGCGATGCTGCGGTAGAGATAGACCAGCAGGCCGCTGCAATCGAAACCCTCTTCCTCGCTCTGGCCGCCCCAGCGATAGGGCGTGCCGATCAGCTCGTGGGCGCGGGCGACGATGCGCGAGGTATCCACCGGGCTGAAGCGCTGCCGCACTTCGCGGCGCAGTTGCGCGATGGCCCCTGGACGTTCATGCCCCCGCGAAACCCGCACGGACTCCTCGCTGCGCCGAGCAGTGGCAGCGCGCACCGCCGCTCCGGCGGCGGGCAGGAAGCTCCGGTCGACGGCCGGGGCCTCGTAGCGGCGCCAGTCCGGGGTATCGAACTCGTCGGCCAGCGCGAAGGGCGCCGTCAGGGCACAGAGCAGGTAGAACGGAATCCAGCGGAGAGGGCGCACGTCGAGTCACCTGGTAGTGAGCGGGAGAGACGGGCGCCATCCTAGGAGTGGCTAGGGAAGTGCTATGTAGGAAGTTTCCACTTGAATTGAAGGGTAATTCCACGCTTGATCAGCGGTTTCCGGCCTTCCAGCCGGAAGCCGCACGTCAACGCGCGAACAACTGGCCGATGTCCTTGAAGGCCTTGAATTCCAGGGCATTGCCGCAGGGGTCGAAGAGGAACAGCGTCGCCTGCTCGCCCACCTGCCCCTGGAAGCGCACGTGAGGCTCGATGACGAACTGCGTGCCGCGCTCACGCAGCCGCTGCGCCAGGCGCTCCCAGTCCTCCCACGGCAGCACCACGCCGAAGTGCGGCACCGGCACGTCATGGCCGTCCACCGCGTTGGTGTGCGCCGCCTCCTGGCTGGCGGTGCGCGGGTGTTCGTGGATCACCAACTGGTGGCCGAAGAAGTCGAAGTCCACCCACTGGGCACTGCTGCGGCCCTCGGCGAGGCCGAAGACTTCGCCATAGAAACGCCGGGCCAGGGCGAGGTCATGGACGGGAATGGCCAGGTGAAAGGGCGAGAGCGCCATGGGCTTCTCCACTCAGGTTCAGGCCGGTACGGCCAGCAGGCGGGTGATGGCGGCCTTGGCCGCGTTGATCTGGCCGTCGCGGGCCAGGCGGGTGAATTCCAGCAGGGCATGCTCGTGCTCGGCGAGGTCGTCGAGGATGTCGCGGTCGTCGTCGTCGCCCTGGTCGGCCAGCTGGTCGTAGCGCTGGACATAGGGCTCCACCAGCACTTCGAGTTTTTCCAGGGTCTGCGGCCAGTCGAGCCCGTGCCAGTCGGCGGCGCGCTGGCGGCCCTGGGCGGCGGCGTGGGCAGTGTCGCCC
>NZ_JBGLYK010000064.1:0-27110 GCF_047304025.1 Pseudomonas sp. Pseusp97
CCCCCCCCAAACCGCTTTGCGCCAAACTTCGCAGATTAACTTTGTAGGATGGGTGGAGCGCAGCTATACCCATCAATTCCGTGCACCGAACGCATGGGTATCGCTGCGCTCCACCCATCCTACAAAGTTCATCTGCGAAGTTTGGCGCAAAGCGGTTCGCGAGCAAGCTCGCTCCTACGAAGAGCGCACCCTGTAGGAGCGAGCTTGCTCGCGAACCCAATGCCCGGAACAAGAGCGAACCAACAGCGTAGGGCGCATAACCTGGAACAGGTTATCCGCCGGCTCCGGTCCGGCGGATAACGCTGGCGCGTTATGCGCCCTACTGTTGTTGCATTCACAAGGCCAGCATCGCCGACCGGCGCAGCCCGAAGAACTCCAGCTCCGCCAGCAGCAGGACTACCAGCGCCTGGCCGATGACGAAGGCGTAGCCCAGGGCGGTGGGCTGGACATAGCCGGTGACCAGCAGGGCGACGCTCTCCACCACCCACAGCGCGTTCAAGGCGATCACCGCCCAGACGCCGGTGCGCGACAGCACCGCCTGGTTGCTCATCCAGTAGAGCACCAGCGCCAACGGCAGCAGCACGATGCCGGCCACCAGCAGCAGGACGAAGGGCAGGCCCAGCAGCTCGCCCAGCGGTTGCGCGGCCAAGGCCATCAAGAGGCCCATGGCGCCACCGGCGATGGCATCGACTTTCAGGGTCAGGCGAAGCAGCGGGGAGGATTGCAGCAGAGTCATGGCGAAGCTCCTTCAAGGGTCGCCGCCGGTTGGCGACGTGTGGCTGAAGAATCCGCCGACGACGTAGGTGCGTCGATTACCTGCCAGGTAATGGCCGTACGGCCTGTGCAGGTCTATCGTTCGAAGCCATGAACAGTCCAGCCCAGAACAACCCGGCCCAACCAGTCGGCGCCCTGCTCCGCCAGTGGCGGCAGCGCCGCCGGCTCAGCCAGCTCGACCTCGCCTGCGACGCGGAGATTTCCACGCGCCACCTGAGTTTCGTCGAAACCGGGCGAGCCTTGCCCAGCCGCGAGATGCTCCTGCATCTGGCCGAACAGCTGGACATCCCCCTGCGCGAACGCAACCGCCTGCTCAGCGCCGCCGGCTACGCCCCGGTGTATTCGGAGAAGGGTCTGGACGACCCGGCGCTGACAGTGGCCCGGCAGGCGATCGACCAGTTGCTCAAGGCCCACGAACCGAACCCGGCGATGGTGGTGGACCGCCACTGGAACCTGCTGGCGTCGAACCGCACGGTGGATATCTTCCTGATCGGCGTCGACCCGGAACTGCTGCAGCCGCCGATCAACGTGCTGCGCATGAGTCTGCACCCCAAGGGGCTGGCGCCGCGCATCCTCAACCTGGGGCCGTGGAAGGCGCATGTGGTGGAGCGCTTGCAGCGCGACTTCGAGGCCAGCGGCGACCCCGCTCTGGCGGCGCTGCGCGACGAGGTGGCGGACTATCCGGCGCCGCCCTACGACGAGGCGGCCAGCGGCGACATGGTGCTGATCCCGGTGCAGCTGCAGACGGAGCTGGGCGTGTGCAGCCTGATCGGCACCATCACGGTGTTCGGCACGCCGGTGGACGTGACGCTGTCGGAGCTGGCCCTGGAAACCTTCTTCCCGGCCGACCCCGACAGCGCCCGTATCCTGCGCCAGCTCAGCGGGACGGACTGAAGCGGTTCAGGCAGTCGCCTTCTTCTCGCGGATGCAGGTGGGGCCGGCGCGTTCTTCCACGGCGTGGCGCACGTCATCGCGCAGGCCGAGCAGGAAGGCCGCTTCGGCGGCGACGAACAGCGGGCCGACGATCAGCCCGGTGAGGTCATCGACGAAGGCCGGCTTGCGCCCCTCGTACCAGTGGCCGACGAACTGGATGATCCAGCCCACCACGAACAGGCCGACGCCCCAGGTCAGCCAGTAGGCGGTGCTGCCGGCGGCAAAGCCGGCGCCCAGCCATAGCGACAGTGCCAGCAGCGCGGTCATGAGCAGGCCGAAGCGCAGGTCCAGGCGCAAATAGAAGACCACCGAGGCCAGCGCCAGCAGCGTGGCGGGCGAAACCAGCAGGCCGGCCAGTTCGAAACCGGGGCGCGACAGCAGGGTGGCGATGGCCAGCACGATCATCGGGATGCCGATGAAATGGCTGACGATGTTCCGCCGGTCACGGTGGTAGGCGGCATATTGGGCAAGGTGGTCGACCAGAGTTTTCATTGTTGTTCTCCCGCAAGGTACTGGCATGATGGCGATCTGTGCCCCGCCACTCTGTCAGCTAGCCGACATTGCCCATGACCGACGCCAAGCCCTACCTCGCCTGCCTGCAAGACGGCCGCTGGTTCCAGACCCTTCCCGAGGGCCTGCGCCAGGCGTTGTGCGACGCCGCCGTGGTGCGTCGCCTGCCCGCCGGTCAGCGCCTGTTCGCGCGCGGCGATGCGCCGTGCGGCCTGTATTGCGTGGTGGAAGGCGCGATGCGCGTCAGCGTGGTCGGCGAGACCGGCAAGGAAGCGTTGCTGGCGCTGGTGGAAGCGCCCAACTGGTTCGGCGAGATCTGCCTGTTCGACGGCCAGCCGCGCACCCACGACGCCTATGCCGAGGGCGCTACCGTGCTACTGCAGGTGCCCTTGGCGCCGCTGCAGGCCCTGCTGGCGCAGCACCCGGAATACTGGCGCGACTTCGCCCTGCTGATGAGCCACAAGCTGCGCATCACCTTCGCCGTGCTGGAAGAGCTGTCGCTGCTTCCGGCCGCGCCGCGCCTGGCCCGGCGCCTGCTGATGATCGCCGAAGGCTACGGCGAGTCGGCCACCGCCAAGCGCGAGCTGCACCTGCCGCAGGACCAGCTGGCGGCCATGCTCTCGCTGTCGCGGCAGACCACCAACCAGATCCTCAAGGACCTGGAAGCCCAGGGCATCGTGCGGCTGAGCTACGGCGGCATCGAGATTCTCGACCGCGAGCGCCTGCGCCTGGCCGCCCACGTTTGACCCGCGCCAGCTGCGTCTAGAAAAAAAGCCAGGCCTCTCTCGACAACCTACGATGGTCGCACCCGGCACTCCCTCGCTCTAATGCACCCCGCCGCCGCGCGGGTGCCGAACAGCCCGCGCCGAACCGGCACCCGAACCCTCCGCAAGACAGCAAGGCGGCCGGCGCCCCGCGCCAGCCGCAAGGGAATCCTATGCGCCTTTCGAAACTCCTCTGCGCCCTCGCCCTGACCGCTCCGGCACTGGCGATGGCCGACGACAGCGGTCTCTACGTCGGCGGCGGCGTCACCCGCCTCGAGATCGACGACCGCTCCTTCGACGACCACGACAACAGTTACAAGCTGTACGCCGGCTACCGCCTGAACAACTACCTGTCCCTGGAAGGCGCGGTGGTCGACTTCGGCGACATGAGCGACGGCAGGAAACACTTCGATGGCGAGTCACTGCAGGCCAACGTGCACCTGGGCTTTCCCATCGGCCAGCGCATCCGCCTGTATGGCATCGCCGGTGTGCACGCCTGGCACGCCGATGACGATGTCGCCGGCAAGTCCGATGACGTGGACCCGCTCTACGGTTTCGGCGGCGAAGTGGACCTGATCGGCGGCCTGGGCGTGCGCCTGGAACAGGAATACCTGGACGTCGGCGACATCGATCTCGACCAGACCACCCTCTCCGCCTACTGGCGCTTCTGATCCCGGCCCGCCCCCGTAAAGCCCGGCGGAAGGTCCGGCTCTCTCCCCGGAGCAGCCCTCCCCCTCCTGACCTTCCGCCGGCACCTTCACCTCGACAAATCACTCTTTCGGTCGGTTGCAGCGGCTCCGTTCGCGGCTAGCCTAGGGATAGCTGCGTTTCTGGCGCCAGAAAGACACACACCCGGCGATACCCGCGGCTGACAATAACAATAAGGACGCCTCCGCCATGTTCGATATCGTTCGTGGGTTCATGCTGTGCTGTTTCGGACTCTTCGCCCTCGCCGCCCAGGCCAACCTCCCCAGCGAGGAACTGCAACTGCAGACCCTGCAGGTCTACACCTGCCGCTCGATCAACAGCCTGTTGCTGCTGCGCGGCGAAGGCTTCCAGGAAACCCACGCCGCCCAACTGGAGAAGGACCTGGCCACCCTGGACAACGCCATCAAAGCCTATCCCAAGGCCGACGAGGCACTGAAGAAGGCGCACGATGCCTTCGTTACCCAGATTCGCAACGGCGTTTCCTACGGCCCCAAGGAAGAAGACCTGCCCTGGCGCTACAACCAGGACCTGAGCCGCTCCCTGCGCGACCTGCTCAACCAGGTCGAACGCTTCGTCCCCGCCAGCGCCGACGCCAGCCAGATTCCGCTGTGGGAACTGCCGGTGCGCGTGGAATACCTGGCCACCCAGTACCTGGGCCGCGCCTACATGAGCGGCCTGGAACTGGCCCGCGAGCAACCCCAGGAATACCTCGGCCAGGACGAAAGCGTGCTGGTGCCGCTCCTCTCCCAGCGCATCGACCAGTTGCCCGACAGCGACGCCAGCAAGAAGCTGCGCACCCGCTGGGAGTACCTGAGCAAGGCGCTGCTGGACATGAACAGCAAGAGCAACGCCCTCGTCAGCGCCTCGGGCCGTCCGTGGGCGCCGATCATCGTCGAGCGCAACGCCCGCGCCGTCTCCGGCCAGCTCATGCTGATCAGCCAGCAGTAGCGCCTCAGGCCGGGATCGCCTCGGCCTCGGGCGAGGGCAACACGGCCGGCGTCGGGCGCTCCAGCTCATCCCGGTCCATCAGGGCCGCGCGGCCCGTCAGCAACGCATCCGGCTCGCGGGCGATCTTCGGGTTCTTGTCCGGGTAATCCAGGCTGTGCAGGAAGTGCCGCAGGCAGTTGAGCCGCGCGCGCTTCTTGTCATCGGACTTGACCACCACCCAGGGCGCGTCGGCGGTGTCGGTGTGGAAGAACATCGCCTCCTTGGCCTGGGTGTAGTCGTCCCAGCGATCCAGCGACTGGATGTCGATGGGCGACAGCTTCCAGTGCTTGAGCGGGTCGTCGCGGCGCGAGACGAAGCGGCGCAGCTGCTCCTCGCGGCTCACCGAGAACCAGAACTTGAACAGGTGGATGCCGTTGCGCACCAGCATGCGCTCCAGTTCCGGCGTCTGCTGCATGAACTCCAGGTACTGGCGCGGCGAGCAGAAGCCCATGACCCGCTCGACCCCGGCGCGGTTGTACCAGGAGCGGTCGAAGAAGACGATCTCGCCCGCCGTCGGCAGGTGCTGGATGTAGCGCTGGAAGTACCACTGGCCACGCTCGGCGTCGCTGGGTTTTTCCAGCGCCACCACGCGGGCGCCGCGCGGGTTGAGGTGCTCGGTGAAGCGCTTGATGGTGCCGCCCTTGCCGGCGGCATCGCGGCCCTCGAAGAGCAGAACGATGCGCTGGCCGGTCTCCTTCACCCAGTTCTGCACCTTCAGCAGCTCGATCTGCAGCTCGGCCTTGGCCTTCTCGTATTCCTTGCGCTGCAGGCGCTTGCGGTAGGGATAGCTGGCGGGCAGCCGGGCCGAGGTGGAATCTTCGTCGCTGCCGCGCGGGGCCATGGCGACGGTCAGCGCGACCGGGCCCTGGCTCTGCGCCTGGATCTGCGCGCCACCCTTGGACGGCGCTTCGGGCAACGCCGCGATGGCGGACGGGTTGGCTTCGGATTGCGGCCTGGGCTCCTGGGACATGGTCTCCTCCTGTGAGACGTGGGGACGGCCCTCCACTGTGCTACCCGTGCCGCAAGCCCTTCTTGACCCGCATCAACCCCGCCTAGAGCCAGCCTTTGTACTTGAACCAGTAGTAGGGAATGATCGCCGAGATCACCATTGCCACCAGCGCCATGGGGTAGCCGGCCAGCCACTGCAGCTCGGGCATGTGCGCGAAGTTCATGCCGTACACCGTGCCCACCAGGGTGGGCGGCAGGAACAGCACGGCGGCGATGGAAAACACCTTGATGATGCTGTTCTGCTCGATGTTGATCAGGCCCAGCGTGGCGTCCAGCAGGAAGGTGATCTCCCCGGCCATCTTCGTCTGGTATTCGCTGAGCGAGCGCACGTCGCGCTCCACCGACTTCATGCCCAGCTTCACTTCGTCGCTGATCCAGCTGTTGCTGCCCTGGCGGAAGTAACCCAGTGGGCGGCTGATGCTCAGCAGGCTCTCGTTGAGCTTGGACAGCAGCGAGTTCTTGCGCCCCAGCTGCTTGACCACTTCCTGCAGGTCGGCTTTCTCGGCAGACGGCCCCTCGCGGAAGATGTCGGTGCCCAGGGTGTCCAGCTGCTTCTGCACGTTCTCCAGTACGTCGGCGATGCGGTCCACCACGCTGTCCATCAGGGTGACGAACAGCTGGTCGCTGCGCCCCTCGCAGCCGCCGCGCTGGGTGCGTGTCTCGAAAGTGCGGAAGGCCAGCAGGTCGGTGTAGCGCACCGTCACCAGCCAGTGCGGTGTCAGCACGCAGGTGACTTCCGAACTGCTCGGCTTGTGCTCGCGGATGCCGCCGACCACGGTGGTGGTCATGTACAGCGCGCCCTTGCTCTCGTAGAAGCGCGAGGAGTCCTCGATCTCGGCCATTTCCTCGCGAGTCGGCACATCCACTTCAATGATCGACTCGAGCAGCTGCTCTTCCTCCGCGGTCGGCTGGAACAGGTCGATCCACAGCGTGTCCTTGGGCATGCCGTGGCACTCGTTGCCGTTGTGGCGCACCAGGCGGTCGCCGACGAGGGTGTAATAGGTGATCATGTCGCCCGACAATCCTTTTACGCACCTGAAGTTGACCCGCAGGTTGGCCAACTTCCCGGCGCTTCACAAGCCCACCGGAGAATCCTGTGATGAGCGAGCAAGACGATGGCGAAGAGTCCTTTGCCGAAGACACCCTGATCCAGGCCATCGAGAACCAGATCGACAGCGAGAACCCGCCGGCTGCCCGGGCCGTGTTCAACAAGCTGACGCTGGTCGGCTACGAACGCGAGGACGCCCTGCACCTGATGGCCCTGGTGCTCGCCCACGAGATCGAGGCGATGCTGGCCGAGGACCGCCCGTTCAACGGCGAATGGTACGAGCAGGCCCTGCGCGCGCTGCCGACCCTGCCCGACGGCACTGTTGCCGAATGAGTCAGCGACATAACAGCGCTTGCCGAACCGGTCGGACTTGAGACTACACTGCAGACTCATTGACCATCGGGAGTTAGGCGAATGGCTTTCACGAAAGAAATGGTTGAGGAACTGGACCTGCTGGCGCTGTATGACCTGGAGAACAGCCAGGCGGGATTGAAAGTCCACCATGATGCTTCCGCCGAGGCCGTGGCGGCAGCAGGCCGACTCCATGCCAAGGGCCTGATCGACCAGCAGGACGGCGGCTACCTCACCAGCCTCGGCCTCGATGCCGCCGAGCATGCCCAGGTCCTGCTCGGCATCCTGCGCAGCTGACCTCAAGTTCCCCCGCGAGCGGGCGATAAACTGGCACACTTCCGAGCGCCGCATTTGCTGATGCGGCGCCGCTGGCCAGACAGCAGTACGCCATGACGCTCACCCCCGAGATCCGCCCGGACATCGACGACGGCATCGACCGCAAGGTGCTGACGCAACTGCGTCAGCGCTTCCTGAAGGTCAACCAGGCCCGTCTGCAACGGGCCAGCGAAGCGCTTTCCACTCGCCAGCAGCTTGTCCTCAAACTGTTGCCGCTGCTGCTGGACGTGAACCACCCGCTGCTGCCCGGCTATGTCTCGGCCGGCACGCCCGCCGGGCTGTCGAATTTCGTCCCCGACGACGAGATACTCGCCGAAGCCCAGCGCCTGACCCGCTCCTTCAGCTACAAGACCCGTCGCGGCAATCCGCCGCTGCCGATCCACGGGCTGTTCCTGATGGGCAGCCTGGGCACGGTCGCCCAGGCCGAGCAGAGCGACCTGGACCTGTGGGTCTGTCATGCCTCCGACCTTGCGGAAAAAGAGCTGGCCGAGCTGCGCCGCAAGTGCGAACTGCTCGAACAGTGGGCCGCCACCCAGGGCGCCGAGGTGCACTGCTTCCTCGTCGATCCGCAGCACTACACCCAGGGAGCCCGCGAGGCGCGGCTGACCTCCGATGACTGCGGCACCAGCCAGCACTTCCTGCTGCTGGATGAGTTCTACCGAACCGCCATCTGGCTCGGCGGCCGCACGCCGCTGTGGTGGCTGGTGCCGGTCTACGAAGAAAACCGCTACGCCGAGTACTGCCAGACGCTGCTGAGCAAACGCTTCATCCGCGCCGAGGACGTCCTCGACCTCGGCCACCTGGCGCGCATCCCGCCGGGCGAGTTCATCGGCGCCGGCATGTGGCAACTGTTCAAGGGCATCGAGTCGCCCTACAAGTCGGTGCTCAAGCTGCTGCTCACCGAGGTCTACGCCAGCGAACACCCGCAGGTGTCCTGCCTGAGCCTGCGCTACAAGCAGGCGATCTACGCCGGGCGCCTGGATGTGGAAGAGCTCGACCCCTACGTCATGCTCTACCGCCGCCTGGAGGAATACCTCAAGGAGCGCGGCGAGACCGAACGCCTGGAACTGATCCGCCGCTGCCTCTACCTGAAGGTTGGCAAGAAGCTCAGCCGCCCGCCGCGCCAGGGCCACAAGAGCTGGCAGCGCAAGGTGATGGAGCGCGTCTCGGCGCCGTGGAAGTGGGACAGCCGCGCCTTCGCGCTGCTCGACAGCCGCAGCCAGTGGAAGGTGCGCCAGGTACTGCTGGAGCGTCGCGCGCTGGTCAACGAACTGACCCACAGCTACCGCTTCCTCTCGCAGTTCGCCCGCCTGCAGCAGGCCGCCAGCGGCATCAACCCAAGGGACATGGGCATCCTCGGCCGGCGCCTGTACGCCGCCTTCGAGCGCAAGGCCGGCAAGGTCGAGTTCATCAACCCGGGCATCGCCCCGGACATGGCCGAAGACATCCTCACCCTTGCCCAGCTGCCCGGCGGCGAGGCCGGCAAGCCGCCGTACTGGGCGCTGTTCGGCGGCAACCTGTCGCTTACGGAAATGGCCGACTTCGCCCCGCTGCGTCGCGCCCGCGACCTCATGGAACTGCTCGCCTGGAGCCACCGCAACGGCGTGATCGACGCCACCACGCGGCTGTCCCTGCAACCGGGCGCCAGCGACCTGAGCGAGTTCGAGCTGCAGAACCTGCTGGGCTGCCTGCAGCAGGCCGTACCGCTGCCGCTGAGCGAAGTGCCGGAAAGCGCCCTGCTGCGCAGCGCCGTGCCTTCGCAGGTGTTGCTGCTGGTGAACGTCGGCGTCGATCCGCTGCGCCAGCACAGCCAGATGAATGTGCACATGACCACCGAGCGCACCGACTCACTCGGCTATTCCGGCGTGCGCGACAACCTGGTGCTGACCCTCGACCAGATCACCCTGAACAGCTGGAACGAGTTGCTGGTCAGCCGCTACGCAGGTCCCCATGCCCTGCTCGACTGCCTGCGCGAGTTCCTCAACACGCTGCCCACCGACGCCCCGCCGCCGCGCCTGCTGGTGCGCTGCTTCTGCCGCAACCGCGCCACGGCCATCGCCCAGCGGGTGGAAGACCTGTTCCGCGATGCCCATGGCCAGCTCGCCAGCGGCAAGGGTGGGCGTTATCTGCTGCAGGTGCGCCAGCATTTCCATCTGCTGCACCTGGTGCCCGGCAGCGTCAGTCACCGGGTGATAGAGGGCTTGCCAGCGCTGGTCGAGCACCTGGGCGACACCCAGGACGACAGCGGCTTCCTGCAGCTGGACCGGCACGCGCTGGAGGGCGACGACCTCGCCATGATCCTGCCGCTGGGCCGGGCCAACACCGTGCAGGTGTTCTACCGCCTGGACGATGGCAGCGCGGAAATCACCATCCTCGACGAGCGCAACGCCCTCTGGCGGCGGCGCCAGGAATACGACACGGAGGAGGGCCTGCTGCTGCCGCTGCAACGCTTCCTGCAGTCGGTCCAGTACCGCCGCAACGCAGTGATTTCGCTACTGGAAGCCCAGGGGCCGGTGGGCGCCGACATCCTCTTCTACGAGGTGGTGACCGACGGCCACCAGCGCGCGCAACGCATCGAAAGGCGCGGCGCCCCGCAACCGCTGGAGGCGCTGCCGTTCTACAACGTGCAGGCCATCGTCGAACCGGGCGAAGGCCAGCGCGCGCGCACCACGCTGTTCTGCAACCACCGCGAGTTCTCGGAGCTGGAGTTCGGCAGCGAGCTGTTCCAGGCAGTGGCCCGGCATATCCTCGACCGCCGGCGCGGACAGGAGCGCTACCCCTGCTACATCACCGACCTGGACCTGTCGGCCATGCGCGAAGGCGGGGAGCTGCAGACCGTGCATTTTCTGCGCTACAAGCAGAGCCTGGAGCAGGCGCTGAACCGGGCGCTGGCCGAGGCCTGAAGCGGCTTCGGCCGGGCGCCTGGGGAAGGAAGTTTGCGAAGGGGCGACCTCAGCGATCGTATTCGCCGGCTGCCTCGGGCTGGTATTCCACTTCCAGCAGGGTCAGCTTCAGCGTCTTGCCGCTGGGCGCCGGCCAGTCGATGCTCTGGCCGGTAGTCAGGCCCAGCAGGGCGGTGCCCACCGGGGCGAGGATCGACACCTTGCCTTCACCGCCGACGTCGGCCGGGTAGACCAGGGTCAGGTGGTATTCCTTGCCGCTGCCTTCCTCGCGGCAGCGCACGGTGGAATTCATCGTGACCACGCCCGGCGGTATCTCGTCGTGGCCGACCACCGTGGCACGGGCCAGCTCGGCCTCCAGCGCCTCGGCCGCGGGGCCGTACTCATCCAGGCTGTCGAGCATGCGCTCCAGACGTTGCAGGTCGAGTCGAGTAACGGTGATGGGTGTCGTGGTCATGATGGTTGGCAGTCTCCTTACAGGAGAGCCCCGGACGCTCGCGCGTTCGGGGCCCTGGGTGTTCTGGCAGTAAAGACGTTCGGCAGGCGAACGCGCAGTGAAATTCGAAAAAAGAAAAACCCCGCCCTAAGGCGGGGTTTTTCCGGACACTAACACAGCGCAGAAAATAAGCAACACCGACCAGTCACCACTTCGGCGAGTGGTTGTTTCGGCGCTTTTCGCAGTCCGCCAGGATCGCCCGGCGGCGCTCGCCGTCAGCCTCGTTCCACTCCAGGATCTCGCCCAGGGTGCGCCCGCAGCCGACACAGACGTCTGCTTCGTCCAGGCAGCAACGCCGGCAGCAGGGCGAGGCGACCCGAGCCTGCGGCTCAGATGCCGGGGAAGTCGACATCCTCGCCTGCCTGTTCCAGCGTGGCGCGGTTGAGCAGCGCGCCCAGCGGTTCGCGGGTGCTGTCGCTGATCCACAGCGAGCCGGATTCGTCGTAGTCGAAATGGAAGCCGCCGGAGCGCGCCGCCACCCAGAGCTGGCGCAGCGCCGGCTGGCGGCTGAGGATCAGCTGGGTGCCGTTCTCGAAGCGCACGGTCAGCACGCCGCTGGAATTTTCCAGGTCCACGTCCAGGTCGCTGTCGTCGAAGGCGTCCTCCACCGTTACCTGTACGGCGTCCACCAGGTCATGGAAACGGGCCTCGCTCAAAGTGCTCATGCATCGTCCTCGGGATCAGTCAAAGGCATCAGTTTACGCCGGTATTGGCCCAGACTCTGCCCCGTCCAGCGCCGGAATGCGCGGGCGAGCGAGCCGGCTTCGCTGAAGCCCAGCAGGTAGGCGATGTCGGCGCTGTCCAGTGCCGGGTCGCGCAGGTAGTGCAGCACCAGTTGCTGGCGGGTCTCGTCCACCAGCTGGCTGAACGACAGGCCGCTGTCGCGCAGGCGGCGCTGCAGGGTGCGCGGGCTCAGCGCCAGGGTCTGCGACAGGCGTTCCAGGTCCGCGCCCTGCTCCGGCAACTGGCGCGCCAGCCCCAGGCGTGCGCGGTCGAGCACGCTGTCGCCCTTGTTGATTTCCGCCAGCAGGCGCTCGGCGTAGGCATCCAGGGTGCGCTGCACCTGGGCATCGGCCTGGCCGAGCGGCAGCGCCAGCAGGCGTCTGGGGAAGACCAGGGCGTTGTCCGGCTGGTCGAACAGCACCGGGCAACGAAAGATGCGCTCGTGCTCGCTGGTATCGGCCGGCGCGCTGTGGCGGAAACGCACCTCGACCGGCGCCTCATCGACGCCGCTGACCCAGTGGCCGAAGCTGACCCAGCCGGCCAGCGTTTCTTCGCTCATCTGCCGCTGCTGTTGCGGCAACAGTGGCTCCCAGCTGTGCCTGACCAGCGCCTCGCAGCCCGGGCGCGGCGGCTCGTCGGCCAGTTCGACGCGGCCCAGGTTGCCCACCAGCGAGGCATAGCGCGCCTGCCGGTGCAGCGCATCGGAGAGGGTCGCGCAGCTCATGATGAGGTAGCCCAGCACGCCGTAGTAGCCGGGGCGCACCGCCTCACCCAGGTGCAGGCCGAGGTTGTCGTCGCCGCTCAGGCGCACACCGGCGCCGACCAGTTCCAGGTACGCGCTGGCGGCGATGCGCTGGTCGCGCTGGGCGAGGATCGCAGGCTCCAGGTGTACCGTCGCCAGCAGCTGCGCCGGCTCCACGCCCCGGCGCTGCAGATGCTCCACGAGGCCTTGCAGGTAGGCCACCGACACCGAACTGGGCAGGGGATCGCGATAGTCCATCGGCACTTCCATTTTTGCCCGCCATCATAGGGCCACTCGCCCATCGCTGCGAGCCGCAAGCCCCGCCGGGCGGGAGCCCGCTTGAATAGGCAAGCCGGCGGGGGGTCGGTATACTCCGGTCCAATTGACGCTTTACTACAAGGATTCCGCCATGAAGCGACTGCTGCTTCCCTTCGTCGCGATCGCCCTGCTGACCGCCGCCATCGCCGGCTGCGGCCAGAAAGGCCCGCTGTACCTGCCGGACGACGAAAAGGCCAAGAACGAACACAGCAAGGACCGCTACGGTCTCTGAGGGCGTTTCCCATGGACGCCTTCGCCGTCCGCGACGGGCAACCGTTCGCGGCAGACGTGTCGTCGCCGGCGTTCGCCGAGCGCGTCGACAGGCCGATTCGGCAAGCCGGCAGCCTGCAGGCCCGGCTCCGCAATCCCGTCCGGCAAGAAGGTGACCTGCTGGCCGTCCGTTCGGTCGGCGCCTATGGTTTCGTCATGAATTCCAACGATAACACCCGGGGCCGCGCCGCCGAGGTGCTGGTGGATAGCTCGGCCGCGCAGACGCTGCGCCGGCACGCAACACGACAAGAGCTGTTCGCCGGCGAAAGCCTGCTGCCGGACTGAGGCCGAGACGACGATGCTTCTGCGCTTTACCAAGATGCACGGGCTGGGCAATGACTTCATGGTCCTTGACCTGGTCAGCCAGCACGCCCATGTGCAGCCCCGCCACGTGAAACAGTGGGGCGACCGCAATTTCGGAGTCGGTTTCGATCAACTGCTGATCGTCGAGCCGCCGAGCACGCCGGACGCGGACTTCCGCTACCGCATCTTCAACTGCGACGGCACCGAGGTCGAACAGTGCGGCAACGGCGCGCGCTGCTTCGCCCGCTTCGTGGTCGACAAGCGTCTGACCGCGAAGAAGACCATCCGCGTCGAAACCAAGGGCGGCATGATCGAGCTGACCCTGACCAACGACGGCCAGGTCACCGTCGACATGGGCCCGCCGCGCCTGCAGCCCGAGCAGGTGCCGTTCAAGGCCAGCGCCGAAGCGCTGAGCTACCCCGTCGAGGTGGACGGCGAGCGCTACGAACTGGCAGCGATCTCCATGGGCAACCCGCACGGCGTGCTGCGCGTGGATGACGTCGACAGCGCACCGGTACGCACCCTCGGGCCGAAACTCGAACTCCACGAGAGCTTCCCGCAGAAGGCCAACATCGGCTTCCTGCAGATCGTCAATCCGCACCAGGCGCGCCTGCGCGTCTGGGAACGCGGCGCTGGCGAGACGTTGGCCTGCGGCACCGGCGCCTGCGCCGCCGCGGTCGCCGGCATCCGCCAGGGCTGGCTGCAATCGCCGGTACAGATCGACCTTCCCGGCGGACGGTTGTCCATCGAGTGGGCAGGACCGGGTCAGCCCGTTATGATGACCGGGCCCGCCGTGCGGGTGTTCGAAGGCCAGGTACGTCTATAACCGGGACGCTTATGACCGATACTCCGCAGGACCCCACCGTTACGCTCGAAGCCGAACAGGTCGCCGACTATCTTCGCCGGCACCCTGAATTCTTCGTCGACCATGACGAGCTGATCCCGGAGATGCGCATTCCGCACCAGCCGGGCGATGCCGTGTCGCTGGTGGAGCGCCAGGTCCGCCTGCTGCGCGAGCGCAACATCGAGATGCGCCATCGGCTGTCGCAACTGATGGATGTCGCCCGCGACAACGACCGCCTGTTCGACAAGACCCGCCGCCTGGTGCTCGACCTGCTCGACGCCACCAGCCTGGAGGAAATCGTCAGCACGGTGGAAGACAGCCTGCGCCACGAATTCCTCGTGCCCTACGTCAGCCTGATCCTGTTCAGCGACAACAACCTGCCGGTTGGCCGCTCGGTGAGCAGCGCCGAGGCGCACCAGGCCATCGGCGGCCTGCTGTCGGGCGGCAAGACCGTCTGCGGCGTGCTGCGCCCCCACGAGCTGGCCTTCCTGTTCTGCGAGAGCGAACGCGAGCAGGTCGGCTCCGCCGCCGTGGTGCCGCTGACCTTCCAGGGCCTGCACGGCGTGCTGGCGATCGGCAGCCCCGACCCGCAGCATTACAAGAGCTCGCTGGGCACCCTGTTCCTGGGCTACGTCGCCGAAGTCCTCGCGCGGACCCTGCCGCGCTTCGCCACGCCACTGCGCTCGGTACGCTAGCGCGAAGCTGCAAGCTATAGGCTGCAAGCCGCAAGCGGTCGCAGTACGCTGGGCGGGGACTGCGCTTTTCACCTGGAGCTTGTCGTTTGGAGCTTGAAGCTGGCATCAATGCCTATCTGGAACACCTGCGCAGCGAGCGCCAGGTGTCGGTCCATACCCTCGACGGCTACCGCCGCGACCTGCTGCGCCTTGCCGCGCTCTGCGAGAAATCCTCGCTGAACGAGTGGCCCGCGCTGCAGGTGCGCGACCTGCGGATGTTCGTCGCCCGCCTGCACCAGCAGGGCCTCGCCAGCCGCAGCCTGGCGCGCCTGCTGTCGGCCACGCGCGGGCTGTTCCAGTACCTGATCCGCGAGGGCTGCTGCCGACACAACCCCGCCGACGGCCTTTCCGCTCCCAAGGGCGCACGCAAGCTGCCACGCACCCTGGATGCCGACCGCACTGCGCAACTGCTGGACGGCGGCGTCGAGGACGACTTCATCGCCCGCCGCGACCAGGCGCTGCTCGAGCTGTTCTATTCCTCGGGCCTGCGCCTGTCCGAACTGGTCGGCCTCGACCTGGAGTGGCTGGACCTCAAGGACGGCCTGGTGCGCGTGCACGGCAAGGGCAACAAGGTGCGCGAACTGCCGGTCGGGCGTGCCGCGCGGCAGGCCATCGAAAACTGGCTGCCGCTGCGGGCGCTGGCCTCGCCGCAGGACAACGCCGTTTTCATCGGCCGCAGCGGCAAGCGCCTAACGCCCCGCGCCATCCAGCTGCGCGTGCGCGAAGCCGGCGTGCGCGAGCTCGGCCAGCACCTGCATCCGCACATGCTGCGGCATTCCTTCGCCAGCCATATGCTGGAGTCGTCCCAGGACCTGCGCGCGGTGCAGGAGCTGCTCGGCCACGCCGACATCGCCACCACGCAGATCTACACCCACCTGGATTTCCAGCACCTCGCCACGGTCTATGACCAGGCGCACCCACGGGCACGCCGTAAACCCGGAGCAGAAGAATGAGTATCCGTCTGGTCACCTTCGACCTCGATGACACGCTGTGGGACGTCGCCCCGGTGATGAACAGCGCGGAAGCCACGCTGCGCGACTGGCTGGCGGTGAATGCCGCGCAGCTGGGCCCCGTGCCCATCGAGCACCTGTGGGCGATCCGTTCACGGCTGATGGAGCAGGACCCGATGCTCAGGCATCGCCTGAGCGAATTGCGCCGGCGCATCCTGTTCCACGCCCTGCTCGATGCGGGTTACCCACAGGCCGAGGCCAGCGAACTGGCGGAAGCCGGCTTCCAGACCTTCCTCCATGCACGGCACCAGGTCGCGTTGTTCCCGGAGGTACATCCGACCCTGGAGCAACTGGCCAACCGCTTCATCCTCGGCGTGCTCACCAACGGCAACGCCGACGTGCGCCGCCTGGGGCTGGCCGATTACTTCCAGTTCGCCCTGTGCGCGGAGGAACTGGGCGTCGGCAAGCCCGACCCGCATCCCTTCCAGGAAGCGCTCAAGCGCGGCGGCGTGCGGCCCGAGGAAGGCGTGCATATCGGCGACCACCCCAGCGACGACATCGCCGGCGCTCGCCGCGCCGGCATGCAGGCGATCTGGTTCAACCCGGCGCGCAAGGAATGGGACGGCGAGGAAGCGCCCAGCGCGATCATCCACAACCTTTCCGAGCTGCCAGGGGTTCTGGCAAAACTCTGATGCCGCTGCTCCGTGGATAACACTGGCGCTCGGGCATCCACCCTCTCCCCAGCCCTCTCCCTGAAGGGAGAGGGAGCAGATCGCGCCAACTGATGCCATGGTTTCAACCCGCGCCGAACGGTCCCCTCTCCCTTCAGGGAGAGGGTTAGGGAGAGGGCCAGACCGAGCGCAGATGTCCCCCCTTGGAGCGGAACCATCGTTACAAACGGGCATGAAAAAGCCCCGCCGCTCCTCACGAAGCGGCGGGGCTTTTCAGGGCGCGTCAGATATCAGATAGGGCGGCTGCCGTATTTGCTATCCGGCTTCTTGGGCGGGTCGGCCACGACGTTGGGCTCGATCTCCTGCACCTTGCCGCCGCGATTGAGGAATTCCTCCATCGCGCGGGCCAGTGCGTCACGATCCTTCTGCTTGGCCTCTACCGAGGGCAGTTCCTCTTCTTCCGCAGCGGCCTTGGCTTTCTTGCCACCGCTCTTGGAAGCAGGGGCTTCATCCCCGTCGCCGCTGTCGGCGTCGACTTCGCTATCGTCAGCTGCGGCGAGCTCCTCGCCGTCATCCTCGTCAGCGCCGTCCAGTTCGTCCTGTTCCAGTTCTTCGTCGCTCATTATTCAACCTCTGTGGTGCTGCAAAGCACGTTAGTTATAGCCCAGCTGCGCGCTTTGACGAACGCAGCCGGAAAAAATTCATACAAGCTCGCCTTGCCAGGTCGCCACGAGCTTTCGCGGCCCGCCGTGGTCGCGGTGCTCGCCCAGATAGATACCTTGCCAGGTGCCCATTGCCAAGCCTCCCTCCTGTATCGGCAGCGTCAGCTGACAGCCCAGCAGGCTCGACTTGAAATGCGCCGGAAGGTCGTCCGGACCTTCGTAGTCATGCTCATAGCCACGCTCGCCCTGGGGCACCAGGCGATTGAAGAATCGCTCGAAATCGCGGCGCACCGAGGGATCGGCATTCTCGTTGACCGTCAGCGAGGCGGAGGTGTGCTGCAACAGCAGGTGCAGCAGGCCGACCCGGCACTCCGACAGCTCCGGCAACGCGGCCAGGATCTCGTCGGTGACCAGGTGGAAACCTCGCGGGCGAGGGCGCAGGGTGATGGTCTTCTGCTGCCACATGGCGGGCAATCCTTCCGTCGCTAACGGTGATGCGCGCGCATTCTAGCGTGCTGATCGAAAAAACAAAGGGCGCCCGAGGGCGCCCTTCGTCGAACTTGCGCGAAGCCTTACAGGTTGTAGCCGCGCTCGTTGTGCAGGGAGAGGTCCAGACCCACGGTTTCCTCTTCCTCGGTGACGCGCAGACCCATGACCAGGTCCAGGACCTTGAGGATCACGAAGCTGACGATACCGGTGTAGACGATGGTGAAGGCCACGCCCTTGAACTGGGTGAACAGCTGCGCGCCGATGTCGGTCACGGTGCCGAAGCCGCCCAGTGCCGGAGCGGCGAACACGCCGGTGAGCAGGGCGCCGACGATACCGCCGACCGCGTGCACGCCGAAGGCGTCCAGGGAATCGTCGTAGCCGACGGCGCGCTTGAGGCTGGTGGCGGCGAAGAAGCAGATCACGCCGGCAGCCAGGCCGATCACGATGGCGCCCATCGGGCCGCAGGTGCCGGCGGCCGGGGTGACGGCAACCAGGCCGGCCACCACGCCCGAAGCGATGCCCAGGGCGCTCGGCTTACCGTGGGTGATCCACTCGGCGAACATCCAGCCCAGGGCGGCGGCAGCGGTGGCGATCTGGGTGACCAGCATGGCCATGCCGGCGGTGCCGTTGGCGGCAGCGGCGGAGCCGGCGTTGAAGCCGAACCAGCCTACCCACAGCAGGGCGGCGCCGATCAGGGTGTAGCCCAGGTTGTGCGGGGCCATGGCAGCGGTCGGGTAGCCCTTGCGCTTGCCGAGCACGATGCACGCTACCAGGCCAGCGATACCGGCGTTGATGTGCACCACGGTGCCGCCGGCGAAGTCCAGCACGCCCCAGTCCCACAGCAGGCCGCCGTCACCGCTCCAGACCATGTGGGCGATCGGTGCGTAGACCAGGGTGAACCACAGCGCGGTGAAGATCAGCATGGCGGAGAACTTCATGCGCTCGGCGAAGGCGCCGACGATCAGGGCCGGGGTGATGATCGCGAAGGTCATCTGGAACATCACGAAGACGCTCTCAGGGAACAGCGCGGCGGCGGAAGTCAGGCCGGTGGAGGTCAGGCCACTGAGGAAGGCCTTGTCGAGCCCGCCGACGAAGGAAGCGAAGTTGACCACGCCTTTTTCCATGCCGACGGTATCGAAGGCCAGGCTGTAGCCGTAGACGACCCAGAGGATGCTGATCAGCGCGGTGATCGCGAAGCACTGCATCATGATCGACAGGACGTTCTTGGCGCGCACCATGCCGCCATAGAACAGGGCGAGGCCGGGGATGGTCATCAGCAGCACCAGGGCGCTGGAAATCAGCATCCAGGCGGTGTCGCCGCTGTTCAGGACGGGGGCCGCGGCCTCGTCGGCCAAGGCCAGACCGGGCATTGCGAGGGGCAATAGGGCGCCTAGCCCTGCGTATTTGCGCAGAGTCATTGTTGTTTCTCCTGGGGCGTTGGGTTCGGTGTGGGCTTGGCTTAGATCGCGTCGGTGCCGGTTTCGCCGGTACGGATACGAATGGCCTGTTCCAGATTTACGACAAAGATCTTGCCGTCACCGATCTTCCCGGTGTTGGCGGCCTTGGTGATGGCTTCGATAACACGATCCAGCTGGTCATCGGCGATGGCGACGTCGATCTTCACCTTCGGCAGGAAATCGACAACGTATTCCGCGCCACGGTACAGCTCGGTGTGGCCCTTCTGCCGGCCGAAGCCCTTGACTTCGGTCACAGTGATGCCCTGCACGCCGATCTCGGACAGCGACTCACGAACGTCGTCCAGCTTGAACGGCTTGATGATGGCTGTGACTAGCTTCATGTAACTCTCTCCCGTGTTTTGGTGGACCCGCCCCAGGAAGAACGAACCCGGAGACAAGTCTAAGCGCAGTGTCTGGCTTTTGTAATGCGCCGGCCGCCCTACCTCAGCACTCCGACTGCCTTGAGCGAAGCGATCCACCGCCTCTCCTGCCGCACCGGAACTGCATCGGTGCACGCCCTATCTGCCCCAAAGCATGAAGCTTGCCAGTTCGTGAAAAGACCCGTGACATCAGGTACTTGGCTTGAAACAGGGCTTTCTGGCGAAACGCCAGCGGCGCTTCCGCGCACCGAAAGCGCGCACGCCGAGCGGGCACACTGCTCAAAAAGCGTGCAACCCCGCGCGCCGCAGCCGGCGCCGGCTGCGTGATAGACTGCGCTCTGATTCAATCCGGAACCCATGAACCATGCTGCCGCCCAAAGCCTTCCTCGATGCCATCAGCCAACAAGCCGGACGCCTGTTCGGTGGCGAATCGCCCCTGCCGAAGGCCGAGCTGGAAGCCCAGTTCAAGGTCCTGATGCAGAGCGCCTTCAGCAAGCTCGACCTGGTCAGCCGCGACGAATTCGACAGCCAGATGGTCGTCCTCGCGCGCACCCGCGCCCGCCTCGAGGCGCTGGAAGCCAAGGTCGCGGATATGGAAGCCAGGCTGTCCCCGTCCGCCGACATCGCCGCACCCGCCGATCCCGCTTCCGAAAAATAGGCCCCGCCAGGCGGGCGGCATGCGATCCAGGAGTGATCCATGTCCCTCGCCATCGTCCATAGCCGCGCCCAGGTCGGCGTGGAAGCGCCCGGCGTCACCGTCGAGGCGCACCTCGCCAACGGCCTGCCGTCACTGACCCTGGTCGGCCTGCCCGAAGGCGCCGTGAAGGAAAGCAAGGACCGCGTGCGCAGCGCGCTGCTCAATGCCGGCTTCGACTTCCCCAACCGCAGAATCACCCTGAATCTCGCCCCGGCTGACCTGCCGAAAGACGGTGGGCGCTTCGACCTCGCCATCGCCCTGGGCATCCTTGCCGCCAGCGGCCAGTTGGCCGACGCCGCCGGGCTGGATGAGCTGGAATGCCTGGGCGAACTGGCGCTTTCCGGCACGCTGCGGCCGGTCCCCGGTGTATTGCCCGCCGCCCTGGCCGCCCGCGCCGCCGGGCGCGCACTGGTGGTGCCGAAGGAGAACGCCGAGGAAGCCAGCCTCGCCAGCGGCCTGACCGTCTACGCCGTCGGCCACCTGCTGGAACTGGCCGCGCACTTCAGCGGCCAGGAACGCCTGCGCCCCTACGAGGCGAACGGCTTGATGCGGGTGACGCCGCCCTATCCCGACCTGTCGGAAGTCCAGGGCCAGGCCGCCGCCAAGCGTGCACTGCTGGTGGCCGCTGCCGGCGCGCACAACCTGCTGTTCAGCGGGCCGCCCGGCACCGGCAAGACCCTGCTCGCCAGCCGCCTGCCCGGCCTGATGCCGCCGCTGGATGAAGACGAGGCGCTGCAGGTGGCGGCGATCCACTCCGTCGCCGGGCGCGGGCCACTGACCAACTGGCCGCAGCGCCCGTTCCGCCAGCCACACCACACCGCTTCCGCGCCGGCACTGGTCGGTGGCGGCAGTCGCCCGCAACCGGGGGAAATCACCCTGGCACACGAAGGCGTGCTGTTCCTCGATGAACTGCCGGAGTTCGATCGCAAGGTATTGGAGGTGCTGCGCGAGCCTCTCGAAGGCGGCGAAATCGTCATCGCCCGCGCCAACGGCCGCGTGCGCTTCCCGGCGCGCTTCCAACTGGTGGCGGCGATGAACCCCTGCCCCTGCGGCTATCTCGGTGATCCCAGCGGGCGTTGCCGCTGCTCGCCGGAGCAGGTCCAGCGCTACCGGGCCAAGCTCTCCGGCCCGCTGCTGGACCGCATCGACCTGCACCTGACCGTGAGCCGCGAAAGCACCAGCCTCGCCCCCAGCGGCCCGACCACCAGCAGCGCCGAACTGGCCACGCAGGTCGCCGCCGCGCGCCAGCGCCAGCTCGCCCGCCAGGGCTGTGCGAACGCCTTCCTCACCCTGAAAAAGATGCACCAATATTGTGCATTGGCCCCGGAAGACCAGATCTGGCTGGAGAAGGCCGGTGAGCGCCTGAACCTGTCACTGCGCGCCCTGCACCGGATTCTCAAGGTCGCCCGAACCCTCGCCGACCTGCAGCAGGCGGACAGCATCGGCCGCCAGCATCTGGCCGAAGCGCTGCAGTACCGCGCAGGGCACTAGCTCGGCAGGTCCTGCGCGACGGCAAGGAGATTCAGCTCGACCGTCGCGTTCTTCGGCAACTGATAGACGCCAACCGAAGTGCGCGTGTGTATGCCAGCCGCGCCCAGCACCTCATACAGCACGGCAGAAGCGCCGTCGGCCACTTCGCTCTGCTGGGTGAAATGCTCCGCCGACTGCACGTAGACATTGAGCTGGAGCACCTTGCGCACACGGTCGAGGTCGCCCAGCGCCTGCCGCAGCAGCGCCATCGCGCGCATCACGCAGACCCTGGCCGCCAGCTGGGCGTCGGCCAGCGATACCTCGCTGCCCGCCCGGCCGCGGACGACGATCTCATCGCCCACCCGCGGAATCTGCCCACTGATGTGTACCTGGCTTCCTTCGATGAGAAACGGCACGTAGTTGCCGCCGATCTTCATCTCACCGCTGAAGTCGTAGCCGAGTTCGGCGGCGATCCTTTCGAACGCAGCAGCGCGCGTCTCGCTCATAAGCACTCCCTGTCTGGTCGATTTCTGATCAGCAGCGCCAGAACGGCCGCATCGCTTCCAGCTTGGCCTGCTCGCGGCTGATGCCGATATCGCGCAGCTGCTCGTCGCTGAGTTCGAGCAATTGCTTGCGGGTGCGCACGCGGCGCCAGAACTGCTGCCAGCGGCTCTCCTGCAGGCCGCGCGGGGCCATTCGGGCGCCGGGGATTTCCAGCAGCTCCTGTTGGTAAAGGGTCAGCCGCACATCGCTCAGGCCGCTCATGTCGTCACTCCTCCAGTCGGTTTCTCCGGACGTGGGACTAGCGTGGCGGATCGGCAAAAAGCATTACAGATTCAACCAGTGAAAGTTTCTTCCATACAGGAACGCGCAAAATCCCTCTGAATGGCGTATTTTTTCCCGATCTGTACTGTATCGAGCCGCCCCGCCCCGGCACGGGAGAACTGTCATGAAACGCTACGCGCAACTGGCCGCCACTCTGGGCGAACGCATCGAGCAGGGCCTGTACCGTCCCGGCGACCGCCTGCCTTCGGTGCGCGCGCTGAGCGAGGAGCACGGCGTCAGCATCAGCACCGTGCAGCAGGCCTACCGCGTGCTGGAAGATTCCGGGCTGGTGGAGCCCAGGCCGAAGTCCGGCTACTTCGTGCCCGAACGCCGCGAGTTGCCGCCGATGCCGGCCATGACCCGCCCGGCGCAGCGGCCGGTGGACGTCTCGCAGTGGGACCAGGTGCTGGAGCAGGTGCGTCGCGCGCCGGGCGGCGATTTCGTCCAGCTCGGGCGCGGCACGCCGGACATAGCCAGCCCCTCGCTCAAGCCGCTGCAGCGGGCGATGGTGCACGCTGCGCGCCGCACTGACCTGCAAAGCCTGGGCTACGAAGGCATCCAGGGTTCGCTGCCGCTGCGCGAGCAGATCGCCCGGCTGATGCTGGATTCCGGCTGCCAGGTGCCGCCCAGCGAGATCGTCATCACCACCGGCTGCCAGGAGGCGCTGGCGATCACCCTGCGCGCCATCTGCGAGCCGGGCGACATCATCGCCATCGATTCGCCGAGCTTCCACGGCGCCATGCAGGCGCTGAAGGCTTACGGCCTGAAGGCGCTGGAAATCCCCACCGACCCCACCAACGGCATCAGCCTGGAAGCGCTGGAACTGGCCATGGAACAGTGGCCGGTGAAGCTGATCCTGCTCACTCCCAACTGCAACAACCCGCTGGGCTACATCATGCCCGACGCGCGCAAGCGTGCCCTGCTCACGCTGGCCGCTCGCTACGACGTGCCGATCCTCGAGGACGACGTCTATGGCGAACTGGCCTACGCCTTCCCGCGTCCGCGCAGCATCAAGTCCTTCGACACCGACGACCGCGTGCTGCTGGCCAGTTCCTTCTCCAAGACAGTGGCTCCCGGCCTGCGCACCGGCTGGGTGGTGCCGGGGCGGTATCTGGACCGCATCCTCCACTTCAAGTACATCGCCAGCGGCACCTGTGCGCCGCAGCCGCAGATGGCCCTGGCCGAGTTCGTCGGCGGCGGCCACTACGAACCGCATATCCGCCGCATGCGCGCGCAGTACCAACGGCACCGCGACCTGATGACCGAATGGGTCGGCCGCTACTTCCCCGAGGGCGCGCGGGTGACCCGGCCGCGCGGCGGCTTCATGCTCTGGGTCGAGTTCGACCCGCTGTTCGACAGCGTGCGGCTGAACCAGGAGCTGCGCCGCGACAACGTGCAGGTGGCGGCGGGCAACATCTTTTCCGCCTCGGGCAAGTACCGCAACTGCATCCGCATGAACTATTCCAACCGCGACCTGGCGCTGATCGAGGACGCCGTGCGCAAGGTCGGCGCCTGCGCCACGCGGCTCACCGCCGAGCTGCAAGAGCAGCAGGCGGAGGCGCTGCCGGCCTGAGGCGAAACATTTATCCACAGCCCGGCACTGCCGAACGGCGGCGCCCTGCTGTACCTTGGTTTCCTTTTGCCAGGCCCCTGCCTTGACCAGTCTGACCCTCGGCCCGCTGGCCATCCCGCTGCCCCACGTGCTGCTCTACCTCGGTTTCTTCGGCGCCCTGCTGGCCGGCTGGCTGGCCGGGCGCAAGCGCGGCGCCAATCCCGAAGGGGCCTTGTTCGCCATGCTCATTGGCGGCCTGCTGGCGGCGCGGCTGGCCTTCGTCGCACGTTACTTCGAGCAGTACGCGGCGACGCCGCTGAGCATCGTGGATATCCGCGATGGCGGCTTTCTCGCGCTGCCGGGAGTGATCGCTGCTGCGCTTATCGGCACAGGGATGGCCTGGAGTAGAACGCAGCTGCGCCGGCCGCTGGCCGTCGCCGCCGTGGTCGGCGTGTGCCTGTGGGGCGGCGGCAAGGCGGTGACCTCGGCGCTGGACCGCAGCCAGCAGATCCCGCAACTCACGGTGATGGACCTGCGTGGTGCCGCCGTGGACCTGCGCGCGCTGGATGGCCGGCCCATGGTGGTGAACCTCTGGGCCACCTGGTGCCCGCCGTGCCGGCGCGAAATGCCGGTGCTGGAGGCCGCGCAGAAGCAGCGCAGCGACGTGCGCTTTCTGCTGGTCAACCAGGGCGAGAATGCCGAGGCCGTGCAGCGCTTCCTGCGCGACCAGGGCCTGAGTGAAGCAGCGGTGCTGCTAGACAGCGGCAACCGCCTCGGCCAGGCCACCGGCTCCTACGGCATGCCCACCACGCTGTTCTACGACGCCCAGGGGCGCCTGAAGCACAGCCAGATGGGCGAGCTGTCCGCCGCCAGCCTGGAGTATGGGCTGGGCCAGCTCAGGGACTGACCCGCCCATTGCGTCAGCGGAAGCGCCCGACCTCGTCGCGCAGGCCGGCCGCCAGGCTGTCCAGCTCGCGTACGGTCTGCGCCAGGTCGGCGACCACCTGACGCTGCTCGCTGTTGGCCTGGGCGATGCCCTGCAGGTTGCTGCTGAGCAGGGTCGCGGTGCGGCTCTGCTCCTGGGTCGCGGTGGTGATGGCGGCGAACTGCTCGCCGGCCGCACTGCTCTGCTGGGAAATTTCCGCCAGCGCCGCGGCGACCTTTTCGTTCAGCGCCAGCCCGTGCTGCATCAGCTGGCTGCCCTGCTCGATGGTCTCGGTGGCGCTGCCGGTGTCCTGCTGGATGGCGCCGATCATCTGCGAGATTTCCGTGGTGGCAGCCTGGGTGCGTGCCGCGAGGCTGCGCACTTCATCGGCGACCACGGCGAACCCGCGCCCCTGCTCGCCGGCCCGCGCGGCCTCGATGGCGGCGTTCAGCGCCAGCAGGTTGGTCTGCTCGGCAATGGAAGTGATCACCCCGACTATGCTGCCGATCTCCTGGGAACGCGCACCGAGGCGGTTCACCCGCTCCACGGTCTGCTGCAGCGCACCGGCGATCTGCGCCAGCGAAGCCGAGGCGTCGTCCATCGATTGCAGGCCGATGTGGGTCTGCCGGGTGTTCTCGCTGGCCATACGCTCGGTGCTGCGCATGTTGTCGGCGATGTCCATCGAGGTGGCGCTGAACTCTTCCACCGCGCCGGCCATGCTGTTGATCTCGCCCGACTGCTGCTCCATGCCGGCGTATGCGCCGCTGGAAAGCCCCGATAGCGTGCGCGAGCAATGCCCCACTTCTTCCGCCGCGCCGCGCACCCGCGCGACCATGCTGGAGAGTGCCTCGCCCATCTGGTTGAAGCTGCGCGCCTGTCGGTTGCCAGTCACGACGAGATCGGCGACCTGGCGCACCAGGTCGCCCAGCGGCCGCAGGCGGCGCCGCAGCAGCCAGGTGGTGGCGATCACCGCGAGCAGCATGGCGATCAGGCTACCCATGGCCAGCTGGCCGCCGACGCGCCAGGTCACTGCGCGGATCTCGTCCTTCGGCATGCTCGCCACGACGGTCCAGGGACCGCCGGCGAAGGGCTGCGCGACGCTGTAGAAGTCACCCTGGCCGTCACTCCAGAAGCGACCACGGCCGGGGTTGTCCAGCAGGCTGGCAAGGCTGTCGGCGGCGCGTTCGGGATTGCGCGCACCGGCCGGCGGCACCAGCCAGTGGTGCTGTTCATCCAGCAGCGCCAGCGAACCGCGCTGGCCGAGGCGGAAGCGGCCGAGGTTGTCGAACTGGCGCTTCTGCGCGTCGGTGTAGTCGAAGCCGACGAACAGCACGGCGATCACCCGCCCGCCGGCATCGCGCACCGGGGTGTACTGGGTCATGTAGAAACGGTCGAACAGCAGCGCGCGGCCGACGTAGCTCTCACCGCGCATCAGCAGCGGGTAGGCCGGGCTGTTGTGGTCCAGCACGGTGCCCATGGCGCGGCTGCCGTCCTGCTTGGTCAGCGAGGTGGTGATGCGCACGAAGTCCTCGCCATCGCGCACGAACACGGTGGCGACGCCGGCGGTGAGCTGGCGGAATTCGTCGACCAGGGTGAAGTCGCCATTCAGGCGGGCGTCGCCCAGGTACAGCGCCGGGGCTTGCAAAGCGGCGACCGGCACGCGCTCTTCCGCGTGCGCTTTCAGGCCGGCGGCGAAGCGCTGCTCGAACAGGCCGGCGAGGCGCTGGGTGCTTTCGCGCAAGGTGCCGTGAAAGGTTTCCAGCTGGTCCGCCAGCAGGCGCGCTTCGCTGGCGAGGTGTTCTTCGCGGGTGGTCAGGGTAGCGCTGTCCAGCGAGCGCAAGGCAAACAGCGTGCTGCCGCTGATCAACAGGATCAGGAGCACGGCCAGGGCCATCGCCAGCTGCAGGGCGATACGGGATCGGGGCTGGTTCATTCTTCGGGTTCTGCACGCAACGGCTGGCCATCGCCCGTGGTTCGAGGAGCGGCCTGCTTCGGTTCGAGGGGAGTGCCGGCTTGGTTCGCCGGTCTGTGCAGGCTATCGGCGGAGCGTGGCAATACTTGAGTCATTCACCCGGAATTGCCTTGGGCCGGCGGTTTCAGACGAAGCAGCGGTCTTTCCCGGTAGGAGCGGGATTCAGCATTGGGCGGTTCGCGAGCAAGCTCGCTCCTACGAAGAGCGCTCCGGCGTTGGGTGTTGGGTGTTGGGTGTTGGGTGTTGGGTGTTGGGTGTTGGACGTTGGGGGTTGGACGTTGGACGTTGGACGTTGGGGGTTGGGCGTTGGG
>NZ_JBGLYK010000065.1:0-26839 GCF_047304025.1 Pseudomonas sp. Pseusp97
GGCGATCAGCGGGCCACGGCTCGGGGCCTGTGCCGGCGTCGGCGTGGGGGTGCTGTCTTGGCTGCTGGAGGGCGTATTGTCGCTCATGGATCGCTTGTCCCGTGTCATCCCTGCGAGGGGCGAATTCAGTAGTTGAAGGTCTTCACCAGCACCAGATCACCGATGGTGCGCATGGGCACCACGAAGGTCTCGCGCTTCTCGTTGACGGTACTTTCGTTGAACACCAGGTTGATCTCGGCGGTGATCACGTCCTGCTCGTGGTTGCCTTCTTGGAAGTTGTACCCCTGGCTGGCGCTGTAGTTGCCCCAGTAGTTCACGTAGACCAGGTAGGTGCCGCGCAACGGCGCGGCCATGGTGAACATTTCCGGGCCGGGGCCGTCGACGCCGTCCGGGTCGAGGCCACCGCCGTTGCTCAGGCGCGGCCGCGCCCAGAAGGCATGCTGGCCGTCGGGCGTGACGATATGCAGGTCGAGCTCGGCCTTGGGGTCGTTCCAGCCCAGTGCCAGGCGGATGCGCGGAGCGACCCGGTTATGGTTGGCTTCATAGAACTGGATGCGCTTGAGGGATTTGCCCTCGGCGCTGGCCACTTCGACGCTGTTGCTGCCGGCGCCGAAGTTGTAGGGACGGACGAACTTGCCTTCGCCGTCGGTATAAAGAGGGAGCGGGTTGCCGTTGACCACAAGGCGCTGGGCGCGGTCGACGCCGGAGACTTCGCGCAGGTGGCCTTCGATCAGGCTGCGTCCCCGTGCACCGCCGCGGTCGATGGGCGGCGTGGGATAAGCCACGCGGGGCACGCTGGGGTCATCGGTCAGGCCGGAATAGCGCCAGCCGGCGGTGGGGCTGGAAATGTCCGCACCCGGCTCGGCAGCGGCCGTCGCAGCCAGGAGACTGGCTGAGAGATAAAAGACGGCACGAACCATCCGACGCGTGAGCTGCATGAACATTCCTTGATCGTGCATTGCGGGGGAGCCAAATGTAACCGGTCTTGTCGGCGCGCGGAACGGGCTTCGCGCCGCGTTGCGACGCAGCGCGAGCTTTCAGAAATTTCCTACAAGCGGAATAGCTGTTTGCGCAACGGTACTTGGAAGAATCTCGCCCTCCGCCAAGTCACATCCAGCCGCCCCATTGAAGGACGAAGATGCCGATGTTGGTGGTCAGCGCCGCCACCAGCGCGGTGATGACGATGATCGACGCTGCCAGCTCGTGGTTGCCGTTGGCAGCGCGCGCCATGACGTAGCTGGCCGCCGCCGTGGGGCTGGCGAAATAGAGGAAGAGCACGCCCAGCTCGGCGCCGCGGAAGCCCAGCGACCAGGCGACGAAGGTGCAGATCAGCGGCAGCCAGACCATCTTCATCAGGCTCGCGCTGATCGCCAGGCCGCCGCTTTCGCGCAGCGAGGCCAGCGACAGCGTGCCGCCAATGCACACCAGCGCCAGCGGCAGGGTCATCTGGGCGAAGTAGTCGGCCGAGGTCAGCAGCCACTTCGGCAGGCCGATGCCGAACCAGGAGAACGGCAGCGCCGCCAGCACGCTGATGATCAGCGGGTTGCAGATGACGTTGCGGGCGATGCTCAGCGGGTCGGACTTCATGCTCGGGCTGTAGATCGCCAGCACCACCGAGGACAGCGTGTTGTAGCAGAGGATCACCAGCGCGGCGAGGACCGACCCCAGCGCCAGGCCGTGGTCACCGTAGAGGCTGGTGGCCAGCGCCAGACCGATGATGCCGTTGTTGCCGCGGAACGAGCCCTGCACGTAGACGCCACGTTCCTCGCGCGGCACCCGCCACGCGGCCCAGCCCCAGGCCAGAAGAAAGCCCGCCAGGGTCGCCGCGCAGAAGTACAGCAGCACCTCCGGTCGCGCCGCGCTGTGCAGATCGGAGTGGTAGATGCCGAGGAACAGCATCGCCGGCATGGTGGCGTTGAACACCAGCGCCGAGGCGGTCTGGATGAACTCCGGGTTGATTGCACCCACGCGGCGCAGCAGCACTCCAAGGAAAAGCATGGCGAAGACCGGGGCGGTGATGCTCAAGGTCTGGAGCAGGAGTGCAAGCATGGGACGGGACGGTCTGGGCGGCGGGGGCGATAATCATAGCAAGCTATGTACCCGCCGCGCCGGGGCAATCAGGCTTCGACTTCCTCTTCACGCACCGGCGCCGGCAGCTCCAGCGGCCTGGGCGCTTCGCCGTCGGCCAGGCGGGTCAGTTTGCCGTCCACGGTGGCGCCGTTTTCCATGCTCAGCTGGCGGTACTGGATATTGCCGACCACCCGCGCGTTGGAGTGCAGCTCCAGCAGGTGCTCGACGTAGAGGTCGCCGATGATGGTGCCGTCGATCAGTGCGTCGTAGCTGCTGACGTTGCCCTCGATCCGTCCTTCCGCGCTGAGCGCCAGCAGGCTGGCCGCACCGGGCTTGTGGCAGACGTTGCCCTTCACCGTGCCGAGGATCTTCAGGCCGTCCTGGAACTGCATGTCGCCGACCAGGTCGACATTGCCGGAAAGCAGGCTGGAGAACTTGTCCACCGACACCTGCGGGCCCTTCTTCTTACTGTTGCTGAACATCGCAATTCCTCGCGCTTGCTACTTGCCGGGTTTCTGCTGGCGGAAGAAGGCCAGCTCGGTCTTGAGTTTCTTGATTTCGGCGGACATCGCGTCGATCCGCAGCATCAGCTGCTCGCGGTTGGCGCGCTCCTCGTCGGCCTGCAGGCGCTTTTCCTCCAGCTCCTGCGTCAGCCCGGCGTTCTGCGCCTCCAGTGCATCGATGCGCTCCCGCAACTGGCCATCGTCGCGAGCACGCAGTTGCCAGCCACCCAGCGCAAGGGCGGTGAGCACCAGCAGCACCAGCGCCGTCCAGCCCAGCCAGGCGAAGCCACGGGGAACATGGGGACGGTGCTCGGCGCGCAGCAGTTGGCGGGTGGAGGGCCGTTTAATCCGTGGCCAGGCCATCGCTGTCGATCTCCATGCCGCCCAGGGAAAGGAAGTTCTGAGGGTCGACGAATTCGCCGTGGTAGAGCACTTCGAAGTGCAGGTGCGGGCCGGTGGAACGCCCGGTGGAACCAACCTTGGCGATCTCCTGCCCCGGCAGCACGACGTCGCCGACTTTCACCAGCAGCTTGGAAGCGTGGGCGTAACGGGTCACCAGGCCATTGCCGTGATCGATTTCCACGCGATTGCCATAGGAAGCGTGTCGCCCGGAAACGATTACCCGGCCACCGGCGGCGGCATGGATCGGGCTGCCGCTGGGCGCGGAGAAATCCTGGCCGGAATGGAAGGCCAGGTGGCGGTTGAACGGATCGACGCGGTTGCCGAAAGGCGAACCCAGGCGCGCCTGCTCCATCGGACGGCGCGCGGGGATCGCCATGAAATCGGCGTTACGCCGGGCCACCTGGTCCATCAGCAGGTCGAAGACCCGGCGCAGGCACTTGGCCGATTGTTCGTTGCGCTCGAGGTCGTCGGCAGATGCGGGCAGCGGATCGACGCAAGCCCTGGGCGGCAGCAGGATGCCGCCCTCGTTGCGGCTGGAACCCGACTTGGCCTTGGGCGCGGGCACCAGCTCCGGATCGACCCTGGACAGCTTGCGGGCGATTTCCTCGTGGCTGTCGACCGCCTTGAGCAGGTAGTCCGCGTCCTTTTCCAGGACCTGCAGGCGGCCGGTGAGCTCACCGATGCGCTCGGCGGCGAAACGCTCGCCGGACTCATCCGCCGCGTCGTCGGACTGCGCCACTGGCACCACCACCGGCTCGACCTGGCCACGCCCGATCCACAGCCCACCAGCGAAAGCGGCCGCCGCGAGCGCCAGCGACACGCAAGCAGCGCCCAGCACGTACCGGCGCGTATCGACGAGGCGCAGGTCCGAGCGGGTCAGGGCTTGCCGGGACGGGGAAAGGGATTTCATGGCGGTACCGTTGGAATGCAATCGTCCCGGCGGTCGGACCGCCGGGGTGCACAGGGTACCTGTTCCTGAAAACTTCGCAGCGGCTAAACACTGAAAAATGTAAAAAAATAAGAAGAATTCATCCTGTCTGAGAAGACTTTCAGATGTTTCCCACTAACGCGATCACATTATCCCAGTGAATCAAACTGCCATTACGCCGGCAAAACCGACTCGATCTCCTGCAAACGATGCTCTTCCAGGCGCAATTGACGCGGGTGGTAGCGCTTCAGGCTGGCGCGGTGGCCAATGCTGACCAGGGTCACACCCGGCAACTGGTCGAGCAGCACCTGATAGAGCGCGGCCTCGTCGGTTTCATCCAGCGCCGAGGTGGCTTCGTCGAGGAACAGCCACTGCGGCGCATAGAGCAGCGCGCGGGCGATGGCCAGGCGTTGCTGCTCACCCGGAGAGAGCACGCGCTGCCAGTGATCGGCTTCATCCAGCCGCGGCACCAGCGAATCCAGGCGGCACAGATGCAGCACCTGCTTCAGCTGCTCGGGATCGTGGCGATCGCCCGCATCCGGGTAGCACAGCGCCTCCGCCAGGGTGCCGATGGGCAGGTAGGGTTTCTGCGGGACGAACAGGCTGCGCGCCTCGGGCATCTGCACCACGCCGCTGCCGTAGCGCCACAGGCCGCTCATGGCGCGCAACAGGGTGCTCTTGCCGCCGCCGGAGGGGCCGCCGATCAATACGTGCTCGCCGCTGCGCAGTTCCAGGCTGGTGGGCTGCAGCAGTTCGCGGCCGTTGCCCAGGCTCAGGGCGAGGTTGTGCAGTTGCAGGGAGTCGCCGGTCTTGCGCACGTCGATGTTGGCAGACTCGTGCGCAGTCTCGTCCATGGCGGAGCGGAAGCTCAGCAGACGGTCGCAGGTCGCGCGCCAGCTGGCGAGGCTGGCATAGGCGTCGATGAACCAGCTCAGGCCGTCCTGCACGTTGCCGAAGGCAGAGTTGATCTGCATGAGCTCGCCCAGCTGGATCTGCCCCGAAAAGTAGCGCGGCGCGGCGACGATGAACGGGAATACGGTGGCGATCTGCGCGTAGCCGGAGCTGAAGAAGGTCAGGCGCTTCTGCACCTTCATCAACTCCCAGAAGTTGCTCCAGACGTTACGGAAGCGCCCCATCAGGCGCTCGCTTTCGTTGGCCTCGCCGTTGTACAGGGCGATGCTCTCGGCGTTCTCGCGCACCCGCACCAGGCCGAAACGCAGGTCCGCCTCGAAGCGCTGCTGGCGGTTGTTCAGGCCGATCAGGCGACGCGCGATGAGGTGGGTCAGCCAGCTGCCGACCGCGGCGTAGAGCAGCGCCGCCCAGAACATATAGCCGGGAATGCTGACACCGAAGAGCTCGATGCTGCCGGAAACGCCCCAGAGAATGACCGAGAAGGACACCAGGCTGACGATATTGCGGATCAACCCAAGCCCCAGGGTGAGGGTGGTATCGGTGAAGCTGTTGAGGTCCTCGGAAAGCCGCTGGTCGGGGTTGTCGGTGTGCCCGCGCTGTTCCAGGCGGTAGTAGTTCTTGTCGCCCAGCCAGGCCGCGAAGTGCTTCTCCGTCAGCCAGCGGCGCCAGCGGATGGTGAGCATCTGCGTCAGGTAGAGCCGGTAGACCGCCGTGAGGATGAACACGGCAGCGATGCCGCTGAACATCAGCATGAGGTGGATGAAGCTCTTCAGGTCCTTGTTCTGCAGCGCGTTGTAGAAGTCGCGGTACCAGCTGTTGAGCCAGACGCTGAGGGCCACGCCCACCAGCGACAGGGCGATCACCACGATCAGCAGCAGCCAGGCCATGCCCTTCTCTTCGCTGCGCCAGTAGGGCGCGGTGAGTTGCCAGACTCGGTGGAAGAAGCGGCTGCGAACGGCGTCGTTCGGGGCCCGGTATTCGGCGCTGTCGGTCATGGATTCGGCTCGCACGGCTGGAAATAAAAAGGAGCGCTCATTGGCGCTCCTTTGTCTTATCGATCGCTTAACGCCTCACCGGGCGCTTCTGCAGCTTACGTTGCAAGGTGCGCCGGTGCATACCCAGCGCTCGGGCGGTCGCGGAGATGTTGCCGTCATGTTCGGCAAGCACGCGCTGGATATGTTCCCACTGCAGGCGGTCGACCGACATGGGGTTTTCCGGCACCAGGGTTTCCAGATCCGCATGCTGCGACAGCAGCGCGGTCAGCACGTCGTCGGCGTCGGCCGGCTTGCACAGGTAGTTGGTGGCGCCGCGCTTGATGGCCTCCACCGCGGTGGCGATGCTGGAATAGCCGGTGAGGATCACCACGCGCATCTCGGCATCGAGCTCGAGCAGCTTGGGCAGCAATACCAGACCGGAGTCGCCATCCATCTTCAGGTCGAGCACGGCGTAGTCGGGCAGGTCTTCCTTGGCCATGGCCAGGCCTTCCTCGGCGGAGCCGGCGACCGACACCCGCAACCCGCGACGGGTCATGGCGCGGGCCATGACGCGGGTAAAGGTGGCATCGTCGTCCACCAGCAGCAGGTGGGGCTGCTCTTCGCCTTCGAACAGGATCTCTTCGCTCATGGTACTTCCTCGCGGGCGCAGCCCTCAGGCAACGCCATAGCTTCTGGGCAGACGCAACTCGGTCAGAGTGCCGCCATCTTCATGGTTATACAACTTCACCGTTCCACCCGCGCGGGTCACGCTGGCCTGGCTGAGGAACAGCCCCAGGCCGAAACCCTTGCCCTTGGTGGTAAAGAACGGCTTGCCGAGCTGTTCGGCAATGGCCAGCGGCACGCCCGGCCCCTGGTCGCGGATGCTCAGGCAGATTTCACCGGCATCCCAGTCCAGGCGGATGTCCAGATCGTCCGGACAGGCGTCCGTCGCGTTATTCAGAAGATTCAGCAGCGCCTGGCTGAGGTCGGTCGGCGGGGTCATCCGCGGCGCCTTGCCCTTGCCCAGCGTCTGGTAGCGATAGCTTGCCTCGGGGCGCATCAGGTGCCAGCGACGCAGCACCGCCTCGACCCATTCGTTGGCGCCCTGCTCTTCCACCGCCTGGCGACGATCCGCCTCGGCGGCGCGCACCAGGTGCTGCAGGGTGGTCTTGCAGAGCTTGACCTGCTCCTGCAGCAGGGCGAGATCTTCCTGCAACAGCGGCTGGTCCGCATTGGTCTGGCGCAATTCCTTGAGCAATACGCTCATGGTCGCCAGCGGCGTGCCCAGCTCATGGGCGGCGCCGGCAGCCTGGGTGGCAACGGCCAGCAATTGCTGATCGCGCATGCCTTCCTCGCGACGCTGGGCCTGCAATTGTTCCTGCCGGCGCAGCGCTTCGGACATGCGTGCAACGAAGAAGGTGATCAGCGCGGCGGCCAGCGCGAAGCTCAGCCACATGCCATAGATCAGCAGGTTGTCGCGCTGCCCGGCAGCCATCTCCAGCGGGTGGAACCACACCAGCAGCACGGTGTAGCTGGCCAGCGCGAGGCCGGCCAGGGCGATGGTGTAGAGCCAAGGCAAAGTCGCCGCGGCGATGGTCAGCGGCACCAGGTAATAGGAGACGAAGGGGTTGCTCGAGCCGCCCGAGTAATAGAGCAGCACGCTGTGGATGACCAGGTCGCAGGCGAGCTGGACGGCGTACTCCAGTTCGGTGACCGGCCACGGACCGCGCAGGCGCAGCGCGGTACCCAGGCACAGCACGAGGGAAACGCCGATAGTGACGCCGAGCGCGAGCCAGGGCAGCTGGATCAGCTGGGCCTTGTAGGCGAGCCCGACGGAACCGGCCTGGGCGGCCAGGACGAGAATACGGATGAGCGTCAGATGCAGAAGGTTCTGACGACTGGCGGACAGCTGGAAAACCGGTGGGCGCATGGTGAATTCCGGAATTTGCGCGAGTATAGCCAAGAGCCCCCTCCCCTTTATGCGGCATAGCGCCACAGGATACTCCAGCGCAGCCCGTGACTGCCTTCTCAGTCCGAAACAATTGGTGACATCCGTCGTCAACCCGAACCTGAACCTCTCCTCGTCAAAGGGTCTGACAGTCCTCGCCGCTGCCTCTACTAAGCTGTGGCCCGGACATTTTCTGGAGCAAGGAGTCATCCATGTCTGTACTGAAGAAACCCTTCACCGCCATCGCCGCCGCCATCGCCCTGTGCGCCACCAGCCTGGGGGCCCTGGCCGACGAACCTCGCTACAACCAGGTTTCGCTGCGCGCCGAGGTCAGCCAGGAAGTCGCCCACGACCTGATGCACGTCACCCTGTTCAGCGAAGGCCAGGCCACTGATCCGGCGAAACTGGCGGCCGAGACCACCACGACGCTGAACGCGGCGCTGGAGCAAGCGCGCAAGGTCAAAGGCGTGACCGTCAGCCTGGGCAGCCGCAACAGCTACCCGGTATATGACGACAAGGGCCAGAAGATCACCGCCTGGCGCGAGCGCGCGGAAATCCGCCTGGAAAGCACCGACTTCGCCGCCCTCTCACAACTGACCGCCGACCTGCTGGGCAAGCTGAAGATGGGCAGCATGGACTTCAGCATCGCCGACGCCACCCGCGCGAAGAACGAGGACGCGATGATGAAAGGCGCCGTGGATGCCTTCAAGGCGCGCGCCCAGGTGCTCACCGACGCGCTCGGCGGCAAGGGCTACAAGCTGGTCAGCCTGAACCTGAACACCTCCGGCGCGCCGCGCCCGATGCCGGTGATGCGCATGGCTGCCGCCAAGTTCTCGTCGATGGACTCGGCGCCGGCGCAGGAAATCGAAGCCGGCACCAGCCAGGTCACCGTCAGCGCCGACGGCACGATCGAGGTGCAGATGCCGTAACAGCGGCGACCTCTTCCAGCGCGGCGCATCCTTCGAACCGGTGCGCCGCCGCTCGACCGCACGGTTCCCATTGTCGAAATTGCGACATTCCCTTGCACCCGCGTCACAACTTCTACACTCACCCCGTTCAGTCGCTTGCGCCCGGCATGTGCCGTGCATAGTTTCACGCAACGCAGCTCACGAGGCTGCCCCTCGATGACAACCAGAATAAACAGAGGTCCGTATGCGTAAGAACGCCGTCATCCGCTCCATGATTGCCGCCGGGCTGATCGCCAGCGCCCCGCTCGCCCACGCCGCCAACAACCTGGTCTACTGCTCCGAAGGCAGTCCCGCGGGCTTCGATCCCGGCCAGTACACCACCGGCACCGACTTCGACGCCTCGGCCGAGACGGTCTTCAACCGCCTCACCCAGTTCGAGCGCGGCGGCACCCAGGTCATCCCGGGCCTGGCGGAAAAGTGGGACGTATCCGATGACGGCAAGACCTACACCTTCCACCTGCGTTCGGGCGTGAAGTTCCACACCACCGAGTACTTCAAGCCGAGCCGCGAATTCAACGCCGACGACGTGCTGTTCACCTTCAACCGCATGCTCGACAAGAACCACCCGTTCCGTAAGGCGTACCAGACCGAATTCCCCTACTTCACCGACATGGGCATGGACGCGAACATCGCCAAGGTGGAGAAGGTCGACGACCACACCGTCAAGTTCACCCTCAACGAAGTCGACGCCGCGTTCATCCAGAACCTGGCCATGAGCTTCGCCTCGATCCAGTCCGCCGAGTACGCCGACCAGCTGCTCAAGCAGGGCAAGGCCAGCGACATCAACCAGAAGCCCGTCGGCACCGGCCCGTTCGTCTTCAGCCGCTACCAGAAGGACGCGATGATCCGCTTCAAGGCCAACCAGGACTACTGGAACAAGGGCGAGGTGAAGATCGACAACCTGATCTTCGCCATCAACACCGACGCCTCGGTGCGCATGCAGAAGCTCAAGGCCAACGAGTGCCAGATCACCCTCTTCCCGCGCCCGGCCGACCTGGAAGCGCTGAAGAAGGACGCGAACCTGAGCATGCCGTCGCAGCCGGGCTTCAACCTGGGCTACATCGCCTACAACGTCCTGCACAAGCCGTTCGACAAGCTCGAAGTGCGTGAAGCGCTGGACATGGCGGTGAACAAGAAGGCGATCATCGACGCCGTCTACCAGGGCGCCGGCCAACTGGCCGTGAACGGCATGCCGCCGACCCAGTGGTCCTACGACGACAGCATCAAGGACGCCGGCTACAACCCGGAAAAGGCCAAGGAACTGCTGAAGAAGGCCGGCGTGGCCGAAGGCACCGAGATCACCCTGTGGGCCATGCCGGTGCAGCGCCCGTACAACCCCAACGCCAAGCTGATGGCCGAAATGCTGCAATCCGACTGGGCCAAGGTCGGCATCAAGGCGAAGATCGTCACCTACGAGTGGGGCGAGTACATCAAGCGCGCCAAGGGCGGCGAGCACGACGCCATGCTGATCGGCTGGAGCGGCGACAACGGTGACCCGGACAACTGGCTGGGCACCCTCTACGGCTGCGACGCCGTGGACGGCAACAACTTCTCCAAATGGTGCGACCCGGCCTACGACAAGCTGATCAAGGATGCCAAGCGCACCCCGGACCAGGCCAAGCGCACCGAGCTGTACAAGCAGGCCCAGCACATCCTCAAGGAGCAGGTGCCGATCACCCCGATCGCCCACTCCACTGTGTACCAGCCGATGCGCAAGACAGTGCAGGACTTCAAGATCAGCCCGTTCGCGCTGAACTCGTTCTACGGCGTCAGCGTCGGCAAGTAAGGCCAGCGGCCGCCGGGTTTCCCGGCGGCCGTTTCATTCGGCAACCGCCGTGCGCAACGCGCTCATCCGCCTCGCCCTCGCCAGCCTGCTCGGCTGCGCGCCGGCATTCGGCCAATCCCTGGTGGTCTGCACCGAGGCCAGCCCGGAAGGGTTCGACATCACCCAGTACACCGCCGCCACCACTGCCGATGCCTCCGCCGAGACGGTTTTCGAGCGCCTGGTGCAGTTCGCCCCCGGCAGCACCCGCGTAGTGCCCGCGCTGGCCCAGAGCTGGGAAATCAGCGACGACGGCCTGCAATACACCTTCGCCCTGCGCCAGGGCGTGAAATTCCACAGCACCGACTACTTCACCCCGACCCGCGACTTCGACGCCGACGACGTGCTCTGGAGCTTCCAGCGCCAGCTCGACCCGAAGCATCCGTGGAACAAGCTGGCCCCGCGCGGCTTCCCCTACGCCGAGGCGATGGGCCTGCCCGGCCTGATCAGCGCGGTGGAAAAGCTCGACGCTCACCACGTGCGTTTCACCCTCAGGCACCCCGAGGCGCCCTTCCTGGCCGACCTGGCGATGGGCTTCGCCTCCATCTATTCCGCCGAGTACGGCGACCTGCTGCTGGCCGCCGAGAAGGCTGAGCAGTTGAACAACCTGCCCATTGGCACCGGTCCCTTCGTCTTCCAGCGCTACCAGAAGGACGCCCAGGTGCGCTTCAACGCCAACCCGGCTTACTGGGACGGCAAGCCGAAGATCGATCATCTGCTGCTGGCGATCACCCCCGACCCGAACGTGCGCATCCAGAAGGTCAAGGCAGGCGACTGCCAGATCGCCGTCTACCCCAAGCCCACCGACATTCCCGCGCTGCGCCAGGACCCGAAGCTGAAGGTCGAGGAACTGGACTCGCTGCTGGTGGCCTACGTCGGCATCAATACCCGGCACAAGCCGCTGGATGACGTGCGCGTGCGCCAGGCGATCAACCTCGCGTTCGACCGCAACGCCTACCTGCGCGCGCAGTTCGGCGAAGGCGCCGCCAGCCTGGCGGTGGCGCCTTATCCGCCGACGCTGTGGGGTAGCGACCCGCAACTCAAGGCCTGGCCCCACGACCCGGCGCGGGCGAAACAGCTGCTGGAAGAGGCGGGCATCAAGCCCGGCCTCAAGCTGTCGATCTGGACTCGCCCTGGCGGCGGCCCGACCAACCCCAACCCCGGCATCGGCGCGCAGATGCTGCAGAACGACCTGGGGCAGATCGGCATCCAGGCGGATATCCGGGTGTACGAATGGGGCGAATTGATCAAACGCGCCAAGCAGGGTGAGCACGACCTGATCTTCATGGGCTGGGTCGGCGACCACGGCGATCCGGACAACTTCCTGACGCCGAACCTTTCCTGCGCCGCCGCGAAGAGCGGTGAGAACCAGGCGGGCTGGTGCAACGCGGAGTTCGACGAACTGCTACGCAAGGCCCGCGCCATCACCGACCAGGAAACCCGCGCCGGGCTCTATCGCCAGGCGCTGGCGATCTATCAGCGCGAGGCGCCCTGGATCGCCCTGGCATACCCGAAGCAGTTCGCCGTGGTCCGACCGGGCGTGAGCGGTTTCACGCTGAGCCCGCTGGGGTCGAACAACTTTTCGCGGGTTGAGCTCAAGCAATGACTGCATGAACGGGCAGCGGCGCTCCGGTTTTCGTAGGAGCAACTGTCTTCCTCTGAATGTCTGTCTCTGGGATTTCCCTCTCCCTAACCCTCTCCCTGAAGGGAGAGGGGACCGTGCGGAGCAGGCCTGAAACCAATGCGTCAGCCGGCACGTGCGGCTCCCTCTCCCTTCAGGGAGAGGGCGGGGGAAGAGGGCATGCCTCAGCGCGATATTCAGGTAGGAGCGGACCTTGTCCGCGAATCCCGCGCGGCGGAATTCACATTGGCAGGGAGGCTGTTCGCAGTGCGCTGCCTGGGCCTGGGGCACTCCACCGACAGACCGGCGTGGCGTTGGGATTTCGCGGACAAGGTCCGCTCCTACGCACAGAATTGCTCCGCAGCGAAATGGTTCGCGTGATCAGGCCTCCAGGCCGAACGGATCGTCCACGGAGTGACTCGGCCGGGTGAACCAGCGCGGGCCATCCGCGGTCAGGTAGAAGTGGTCCTCCAGGCGGATACCGAACTCCCCCGGCACGCAGATCATCGGCTCGTTGCTGAAGCACATTCCGATGTCCAGCGGCGTGCGGTCGCCGCGCACCAGGTATGGCGCTTCGTGGATATCCAGACCGATACCGTGGCCAGTGCGGTGCGGCAAACCCGGCAGCGCGTAATCCGGCCCGAGGCCGCCGGCCTCCAGACAAAGGCGGGCCGCGGCGTCCACCCGCTCGCAGGGTTCGCCCAGCACAGCGGCGTCGAACGCAGCCTGCTGCGCCGCCTTCTCCAGGTTCCACAGCTCGCGTTGACGCGCGCTGGGCGTGCCGAACACGTAGCTTCGGGTGATATCGGAGTTGTAGCCGAACAGCTGGCAACCGGTGTCGATCAGCACCATGTCGCCGCCCTGCAGCGGACGCGGTTGGCGCACGCCGTGGGGGAAGGCGCTGTCCTCGCCGAACAGCACGATGCAGAAGGTCGAGCCCCCTGCGCCGACCTGCCGGTGCGCCGCCTCGATGAAGCGCGTCACCTCGGTGGTGCTGATGCCCTCGCGCAGGATGCTCGCGGCAGCCTTGTGCACTTCCAGGGTCATGTCCTTCGCTCGCTGCATCAGCGCCAGCTCCGCCGGCGACTTGCAGCGGCGGCACTGCTCGATCAGCGAGCCTGCATCCACCAGTTGCAGAGAGCTCGTCGCCTGACGCAGGCGTTCGTACATGCCGAACGGCAGGCTGTGGGAAAGGCCGACGCGCGGGCCTTCGCGCACCTCGATCTCCGCCAGCATGCCCGCCAGCAGGATGAACGGGCTTTCGTGCTCGGCCCACACGCTGATGCTGCCGGGCAGAACCTGCAGATCGCGCACCGTGCCTTCCTCGAAAGCCGGGGCGATATAGCGCACTTCGCCGCGGGCCGGCACCAGCGCGCCCACCAACCGCTCGCTGGGGCTCCACTTCAAGCCGGTGAAATAGACCAGCGAGCTGCCGGCATCGACGAACACCGCCGAGATGTCCCGCGCCTGCATCAGTCGCTGCAACTGTGCTATCCGAGCCCTGTATTCCTCGAGCGCAATGGGGCGTGCGCCGGCCGTCATGACCTGCAATTTCGCCAGCGCCTGCTCAGGGCTCACGCCCCCAACTCCCAATATCATGCAACTCTCCCGAGGAATGAAACGACACGAAATTTAAGCAGCACTGAAATTTCCGGTCAAAGGCTTTTCGGTATTCGGTTGGTTCGACAGCGATTTTCCACCCGCTGATGGCTCGATGCTTTCAGCGGGCGAGGACACTGGTATGCTGCCGGCGTCCCACAAGAGCCTGAGCAATGTCCGCAGATCGTATCGGAGAACGCCTGCGCCGCTATCGGCGTGCAGCGAAAAAGACCCTGAACCAGGTGGCGGCCGAATCCGGCCTGACCGCCAGCTTCCTGTCCCAGGCCGAGCGCAATCTCACCGGTGTCTCGCTGTCCTCCCTGGCCAGCATCGCCAAGGCACTGGACGTGCCGCTCAACGCACTCTTCGATTCTCCCCAGCAGATTCCGCCGGACTCGCACCAGGGCGAGCGCGTGCGCTACACCATCGAAGGCCAGCCGCTGAGCTACGAGCGACTGTCCAGCAGCTTCCCCGGCAACCAGTTGAACGCGGTGAAGGTCACGGTGCCGGTGGGCTACGAGTCCGAACTGATCACCCACGACGGCTCGGAATTCGCCTATGTGCTCAGTGGGCGCATCGCCTACGACATCGACGGCCATACCTACCCGCTGGGCCCCGGCGACTCGGTGCATTTCGACTCCGGCAAACGCCACTGCCTGCGCAATCTTGGCGACAGCGTGGCGGAGATGCTCACCGTCACCACCCTCCCCCTGTTCGGCGAACATCCCGCCACCTGAATCACAGACCGGGAAAATTTTCAGTCTCACTGAATTTTCAGTTGAACTTAATTTCAGCCTGACTTAACTTCGGCGCGGCGTGGCCGGGCACAGCCCGGCCGTGAATGGATAGGCCTTATCCGGACCAGTCCGCCCAGGCCGGCTGCAGACCCCATCGGTTCGCCGGCCCCTCAGAAAAACAAGAATGAGGTCAGGCAATGCGCAAGATGCGACGTAATCCCCTGCACGCACTCGCCTTCGGCGGGCTGCTGCTCGCCGGCTCCGCGGCCCAGGCCGCCTCCACCCTGGTGTACTGCTCCGAAGGCAGCCCGGCGGGTTTCGACCCCGGCCAATACACCACCGGCACCGATTACGACGCCACCTCGGAAACCCTGTTCAACCGCCTCGTGCAGTTCCAGCGCGGCGGCACCGAAGCCCAGCCGGCCCTGGCGCAAAGCTGGGAAACCTCCGCCGACGGCAAGACCTGGACCTTTCATCTGCGTCCAGGCGTGAAGTTCCACATCACCGAGTACTTCAAGCCGACCCGCGAATTCAACGCCGACGACGTGCTGTTCACCTTCAATCGCATGCTCGACAAGGACCAGCCGTTCCGCAAGGCATACCCCACCGAGTTTCCCTACTTCACCGACATGGGCCTGGACCGCAACATCGCCAGGGTCGGCAAGCTCGACGAGTACACCGTGACCTTCACCCTCAACGAGGTCGACGCGGCCTTCGTGCAGAACCTCGCGATGAATTTCGCGGTGATCCAGTCCGCCGAATACGCCGACCAGTTGCTCAAGCAGGGCAAGCCCGGCGAGATCAACCAGAAGCCCATCGGCACCGGTCCATTCGTGTTCAGCCGCTACCAGAAGGACGCGCTGATCCGCTTCAAGGGCAACAAGGACTACTGGAAGCCCGAGGACGTGAAGCTCGACAACCTGGTCTTCGCCATCAACACCGACGCCTCGGTGCGCATGCAGAAGCTCAAGGCCGGCGAATGCCAGATCACCCTGAACCCGCGTCCGGCGGACCTCGAGGCGCTGAAGCAGGACCCGAACCTGAACATGCCGTCGCAGCCGGGCTTCAACCTCGGCTACCTGGCCTACAACGTCACCCACGCCCCGCTGGACAAGACCGACGTGCGCCGCGCGCTGGACATGGCGCTGAACAAGCAGGCGATCATCGACGCGATCTACCAGGGCGCCGGCCAGCTGGCAGTGAACGCGATGCCGCCGACCCAGTGGTCCTATGACGAATCGATCAAGGGTCAGGCCTACGATCCGGAGCAGGCCAGGGCGCTGCTGAAGAAAGCCGGTGTCGCCGAAGGCACCGAGATCACCCTGTGGGCGATGCCCGTGCAGCGCCCCTACAACCCCAACGCCAAGCTGATGGCCGAGATGATCCAGGCCGACTGGGCCAAGGTCGGCATCAAGGCGAAGATCGTCACCTACGAGTGGGGCGAGTACATCAAGCGCGCCCACGCCGGCGAGCACGACGCCATGCTGTTCGGCTGGACCGGCGACAACGGTGATCCGGACAACTGGCTGGGCACCCTCTACGGCTGCGATTCGGTGAGCGGCAACAACGTCTCCAAGTGGTGCGACGCCGACTACGACAAGCTGGTGCGCCAGGCCAAGGCCACCACCGACCATGACCAGCGCGTGGCCCTCTACCAGAAGGCCCAGCAGTTGCTGGCGCAGCAGTTGCCGATCAGCCCCATCGCCCATTCCACCGTCTACCAGCCCATGCGCAAATCGGTGCAGGGCTTCCTGATCAGCCCCTTCGGGCGCAACTCCTTCTACGGCGTGGCCAACCAGCCCTGATCGCCGACTCGTTACCGGCGGCCACAACCGCCTGAACGCCAGCCCGGCAAAGACCGGGCAGCATTCCCCGCCTTCCCCTCCGCCTGCCGGCTCCCCCATCTTTCCGATGGGTGGAGGGGACGCATTCGTTGCTAGGAAAACCGACAACAACAAGGAGCAACTCATGCAGCATCCCGTACTCACCCGCTCTCTGCTGGCATTGGCCATCTGTAGCGCGCCCCTGGGCCAGGCCTTCGCCGACGAGGAGGCCCTGCCGCCCGACGAAACCCGCCGCGACAGCGAAGTGGTGGTCAAGGGCCAGGCGGGCGCGAAGGGCTTCGTCGAAGGCCAGAGCCTGACCTTCAGCACGCGCAACTTCGCCGCCCGCGAGCAGATGAAGGACAGCTTCCACTTCAACATCAAGAAGGACGGCTACACCGAGCCGACCCACAGTCGCTACACCTGGACCCAGGGCAGCCAGCTCAAGTACAGCTCCGGGTATACGCAAGGTACTGTCGGCGTCGGCCTGGATGTCGCCGCCTTCAACGAAATAGCCCTGGAACGCGGCCATGGCCGGATCGCCGGTGGCGGCAACCGTACCCTCGCCGACAGCGACGGCGATGCCGTACCGCAATGGTCCAAGCTCGGCTTGGCCAGCCTGAAGCTGCGGGCGTCCAACAGCGAACTGCGTGCCGGCCGCCAGCAGACCGAGACACCGGTCTTCAACATCAACGACAACCGCGCGCTGCCCTCCTCCTTCGACGGCGTCAGCCTGCTCAGCGAAGAACTGGAAGGCCTGCAGGTGCAGGGCGGCACCTTCACCCGCGCCAGCCCGCGGACCGGCTCCGGCCGCGAGCACCTGACCACCGAATACGGCACCCGGGACGTGCGCGGCGACCGTTTCAACTACCTGGGCGGCAGCTACGCGGTGAGCGACAAGCTGAAGCTATCGGCCTACGGCGGCCAGTTCGAGGACGTCTGGAACCAGTATTACTTCGGCGCTTCCCATGACCTGGGCGACCCGGCCAGCCTCGCGCTGAATACCAGCCTGAACTACTACCACACCGGCGACAGCGGCTCGCGCAAGGCCGGCTACATCGACAACGACGCCTACAGCCTGGCCTTCACCCTGACCCACGGCGCCCATGCCGTGCTGCTGGGCTGGCAGCAGATCCGCGGCGACGAGTACTTCGACTACGTGCACGAGACCGCCGCCATCTACCTGGCCAACTCATTGCTCTCGGACTACAACGGCCCCAATGAAAAGTCCCTGCAACTGCGCTACAGCACCGACTGGGCGGCCTTCGGCGTCCCCGGCCTGACGACCATGGCCTGGTACGCCAAGGGCTGGGGCATCGACGGAACCGACTATGACGGCGACCGCAACGGCGCCTACGGCAACTATGCGGAAGTTCGCGCCATGGACGGGGAAAAACACCACGAGCTCGGCCTTTCCACGGGTTACACGCTGCAGGATGGACCGCTCAAGCGCAGCAGCTTCCGCCTGACCTACATGAAACACCTGGCCAGCCAGAACCAGATCGACGGCAGCGTCAACGAGATCCGCCTGGTCAGCAACTTCCCCTTCAACCTGCTGTAAGGAGCACCGGCATGCCCATCAAGCGTTTGCTACCTCTTCTACTGGCACTGGGCAGCGGCACCGCCCTGGCGCAGAACCTGGTGGTCTGCACCGAAGCGAGCCCGGAAGGGTTCGATGTGGTCCAGTACACCGGAGCCGTGACCAACGACGCCACCTCGGAAACCGTCTTCAATCGCCTGGTGGGTTTCCGCCCCGGTACCACCGAGCTGCAGCCCTCGTTGGCGAAGAGCTGGGAGGTCAGCCCGGACGGGCTGACCTACACCTTCCACCTGCGCCCCGGCGTGAAGTTCCACAGCACCGACTACTTCAAGCCTACCCGCGACTTCAACGCCGATGACGTGCTCTGGACCTTCCAGCGACCGCTCGATCCCAAGCACCCCTGGCACGAATCGGCCAACCGCGGCTACGCCTATTTCGACGCAATGGGCATGCGCGAGCTGATCAAGTCGGTGGACAAGATCGACGACCTCACCGTGCGGTTCACCCTCACTCACCCCGAAGCGCCCTTCCTGGCCGACATGGCCATGGGCTTCGCCTCGATCTACTCCGCCGAATACGGCGACCAGTTGCTGGCCGCCGGCAAGCAGGGCCAGATCAACAACCTGCCCATCGGCACCGGCCCCTTCGTCTTCAGCCGCTACGCCAAGGACTCCCAGGTGCGCTACCGCGCCAACCCGGACTACTTCGGCGGCAAGCCGGCCATCGACAACCTGGTCTTCGCCATCACCCTCGACCCCAACGTGCGCATGCAGAAGGTCCGTCGCAACGAGTGCCAGATTGCCCTGTATCCCAAGCCGTCGGATGTTCCCGGCCTGCAGCAGGACAGGAACCTCGCGGTGGACAGTATCGACGCGCTGATGACCACCTACGTGGCCATCAATACCCGGCACAAGCCGCTGGACGACGTGCGCGTGCGCCAGGCGATCAACCTCGCCGTCGACAAGAAGGCCCTGCTCGACTCGGTGTTCGGCGCCAACGCCGCCAGCCCGGCGATCAACCCCTACCCCTCGACGCTGCTGGGCTACAACAAGGAGCTACAGGACTGGCCGCACGACCCCGAGCGCGCCAGGGCGCTGCTCAAGGATGCCGGGGCGGAGAAGCTCAAGCTGACGATCTTCATCCGCAACGGCAGCTCGCCGACCATCCCCAACCCCGCTCTGGCGGCACAGATGATGCAGGCGGACCTGGCCAAGGTCGGTATCGACCTGCAGATCCGCTCCCTGGAATGGGGCGAGCTGCTCAAGCGCTCCAAGGCCGGCGAGCACGACCTGTCGCTGCTGGGCTGGGCCGGCGACAACGGCGACCCGGACAACTTCGTCAGCCCGAACCTGAGCTGCGATGCTGCCAAGGGCGGCGAAAACCAGGCTTTCTGGTGTGACAAGGACTTCGAAGCGCTGATCCAGGAAGCCCGCCAGACGAACGAGCCTGCAAAACGGGCGGAACTTTACAAAAAGGCGACATCCATATTCCACGAGCAATCACCGTGGATTCCCCTGGCGCATCCTAAGCTGTTCAATGTGCGCCGCAGCAATGTCTCGGGTTACACCATCAACCCGATGACCAATAACAACTTCGCCGACGTTCGAATCCAGTAACCGGCGAAGCAATAAGAAACCGGCGCCCATCGTCACCCCCGATGGGTAGCCGCCCGGTGAGGAGCCCCCAACCATCATGCTCAGTTTCATCGCACGCCGATTCGGTCTGCTGATCCCGACCTTCTTCGGCGTCACCCTGCTCACCTTCGCGCTGATCCGCCTGATTCCAGGCGACCCCGTGGAAGTGATGATGGGTGAACGCCGCGTCGATCCGCAGATGCATGCCGAGGCCATGCACCGCCTGGGGCTCGACAAGCCCCTCTACCAGCAGTACCTCGACTACATCGGCAATCTCGCCCAGGGCAACCTCGGCGAGTCGCTGACCACCCGCGACAGCGTCTGGCACGAATTCCTCACCCTGTTCCCCGCGACCCTCGAACTGTCCCTGGCGGCCCTGCTGTTCGCCGGCGTCTTCGGCCTGCTCGCCGGGGTGATCGCCGCGCTCAAGCGCGGCTCGCTGTTCGACCACGGGGTGATGACCATATCCCTCGCCGGCTACTCGATGCCGATCTTCTGGTGGGGCCTGATCCTCATCATGCTGTTCTCCGTTTCCCTGGGCTGGACGCCGGTTTCCGGGCGCCTGGACCTGCTCTACGACATCGAGCCGAAGACCGGCTTCATGCTCATCGACACGCTACTCTCCGATGAGCAAGGCGCGTTCATGGACGCGGTGCGCCACCTGATCCTGCCGGCCATCGTGCTGGGCACCATCCCGCTGGCGGTGATCGCCCGGATGACCCGCTCCTCGATGCTCGAAGTGCTGCGCGAGGACTACGTACGCACCGCTCGCGCCAAGGGCCTGTCGCCGGCCCGCGTGGTGTTCGTGCACGCCCTGCGCAACGCCATGATTCCAGTGCTCACCGTGTTCGGCCTGCAGGTCGGCACGCTGCTGGCCGGCGCGGTCCTGACCGAGACCATCTTCTCCTGGCCCGGCATCGGCAAATGGCTGATCGACGCCATCGGCCGCCGCGACTACCCGGTGGTGCAGAACGGCATCCTGCTGGTCGCGACCCTGGTGATCCTGGTGAACTTCGTCGTGGACATCCTCTACGGCCTCGCCAACCCACGCATCCGCCACCAACGCTGACAGGAGCCGACGCCATGAATGCCAACGCCAAAGCTCCCGCCAGCGACCCGAGCCTGGTCTACCCGTCCCCGCTGAAAGAATTCTGGCATGCCTTCTCGCGCAACAAGGGCGCGGTCGGCGGCCTGCTGTTCATGCTGGTCATCGTGTTCTGCGCGCTGTTCGCGCCCTGGGTCGCACCGCATGACCCGAGCGAGCAGTTCCGCGACTTCCTGCTCACCCCGCCGCTGTGGCTCGAAGGCGGCAACGCGCAGTTCCTGCTGGGCACCGACGAGCTGGGCCGCGACCTGCTCTCGCGCCTGATGCACGGCGCGCGCCTGTCGCTGATGATCGGCCTGACCTCGGTGCTGATCTCGATGATCCCCGGCATCTTCCTCGGCCTGCTCGCCGGCTTCTCGCCGACCCGCCTGGGCCCGGTGATCATGCGCCTGATGGACATCATGCTGGCCCTGCCCTCGCTGCTGCTGGCGGTGGCCATCGTCGCCATCCTCGGCCCGGGCCTGATCAACACCGTGATCGCCATCGCCATCGTCTCACTGCCGGCCTACGTGCGCCTGACCCGCGCCGCGGTGATGGGAGAGCTGAACCGCGACTACGTCACCGCCTCGCGGCTGGCCGGCGCCGGCACCCTGCGCCTGATGTTCGTCACCGTGCTGCCCAACTGCATGGCCCCGCTGATCGTGCAGGCCACCCTGAGCTTCTCCTCGGCCATCCTCGACGCCGCCGCACTGGGCTTCCTCGGCCTGGGCGTGCAACCGCCGACTCCGGAGTGGGGCACCATGCTGGCCTCCGCGCGCGACTACATCGAGCGCGCCTGGTGGGTCGTCTCGCTGCCCGGCCTGACCATCCTGCTCAGCGTTCTGGCAATCAACCTGATGGGCGACGGCCTGCGCGATGCGCTGGACCCGAAGCTGAAGAACGCAGCTTGAGGAGCATCCCGATGAATACCCTGATGCTCTTCGTAGGAGCGAGCTTGCTCGCGAACCTGCAATCCCCCGCACTCCCCGTCCGCGAGCAAGGACCAAGGCGTCCCCCTCGTTCCTACAAGAAGATGGAGACCGCCGTATGAGCCTCCTCGACCTGCGCAATCTCTCGGTCCGCTTCGGCGACCGCAACGCCGTCCCGGTGGTGGACGGCCTCGACCTCTCGGTGGACAAGGGCGAAGTCCTGGCCATCGTCGGCGAATCCGGCTCCGGCAAGTCGGTGACCATGATGGCCCTGATGGGCCTGATCGACGCACCCGGGATCATCACCGCCGACACCATGCAGTTCGACGGCACAGACATGCTGCGCCTGAAGGGCCGCGAGCGGCGGCGCATCGTCGGCAAGGACATCGCCATGGTGTTCCAGGACCCGATGACCGCCCTCAACCCCAGCTTCACCGTCGGCTACCAGATCGAGGAAGTCCTCAAGCTGCACCTCGGCCTGCACGGCAAGGCGTTGCGCCAGCGCGCCCTGGAACTGCTCGAACGGGTGGAAATCCCCGGCGCCGCGCAGCGCCTGGACGCCTACCCGCACCAGCTGTCCGGCGGCATGAGCCAGCGCGTCGCCATTGCCATGGCAATCGCCGGCGAGCCCAAGCTGCTGATCGCCGACGAACCCACCACCGCGCTGGACGTGACCATCCAGGCACAGATCATGGAGCTGCTGCTGGACCTGCAGCGCGACCAGGGCATGGCGCTGATCCTGATCACCCACGACCTCGCCGTGGTCGCCGAGACCGCCCAGCGCGTCTGCGTGATGTACGCAGGCCAGGCCGTGGAGATCGGCCAGGTGCCGGCACTGTTCGACCTGCCGACGCACCCGTACACCGAGGCGCTGCTCAAGGCGATTCCCGAGCACAGCGCCGGCGAAGAGCGCCTGGCCACCCTGCCCGGCATCGTCCCCGGCAAGTACGACCGCCCGCAGGGCTGCCTGCTGTCGCCGCGCTGCCCCTACGTGCAGGACAACTGCCGCGCCGTGCGCCCAGCCCTGGAACCCCATGAGCGCGGCGCCGTGCGCTGCTTCTACCCGCTCAACCTGAACACCGAGGTGGCCCGATGAGCGCCGTCCTGACCGCCCGCGACCTGACCCGTCACTACGAAATCTCCCAGGGCCTGTTCAAGCCGCACGCCCTGGTCCGCGCGCTCAACGGCGTGTCCTTCGACCTGCAGGCCGGCAAGACCCTCGCCGTGGTCGGCGAATCCGGCTGCGGCAAGTCCACCCTGGCCCGCGCGCTGACACTGATCGAGGAACCCACCTCCGGCTCCCTGCAGATCGCCGGCCATGAGGTGAAAGGCGCCGACCACGACACCCGCAAGCAATTGCGCCGCGACGTGCAGATGGTCTTCCAGAACCCCTACGCCTCGCTCAACCCGCGGCAGAAGATCGGCGACCAGTTGGCCGAGCCCCTGTTGATCAACACCGGCCTGTCGCGCATCGAACGCCGCGAGCGGGTGCAGGCGATGATGAAGCAGGTCGGCCTGCGCCCCGAGCACTACCAGCGCTACCCGCACATGTTCTCCGGCGGCCAGCGCCAGCGCATCGCCCTGGCCCGCGCCATGATGCTGCGGCCCAAGGTGCTGGTGGCGGACGAACCGACCTCGGCGCTGGACGTGTCGATCCAGGCGCAGGTGCTCAACCTTTTCATGGACCTGCAGCAGGAGTTCGGCACCGCCTACGTGTTCATCTCCCACAACCTCGCCGTGGTCCGCCACGTGGCCGACGACGTGCTGGTGATGTACCTCGGCCGCCCGGCGGAAATGGGCCCGGCGGACAAACTCTACGAGCGCCCGCTGCATCCCTACACCCAGGCGCTGCTGTCGGCGACCCCGGCCATCCACCCCGACCCGAGCAAACCCAAGATCAAGATCCAGGGCGAGCTCCCCAACCCGCTCAACCCGCCCAGCGGCTGCGCCTTCCACAAGCGCTGCCCCTACGCGACCGAGCGCTGCAGGAACGAGGTGCCGGAACTGCGCCTGCTCGATGAGCGCCAGGTGGCCTGCCACCACGCGGAGCAGTTCCTGAACTGATGCGAAATGGGCCGGTCATAGGCCGGCCCCCCTTTCGAATACAGCTGCGTCCTACAACGCAGTCGGAACAGGCTTATCGCCTGATCCCGTCGTTCCCGACAGGGTGGCGTCCCGCCACTGCCCGTACCGCCGTGGCCGTTATCCACAGGGCCACGATCCTCCATGCTGCCGTTCTATCTCCTGCTCATCCTCGTCACCGCCATCGTCGCCAACGTCCAGCTGCACAAATGGAAGCGTCAGCAACGGATGGACGTGCGCGCGGCCGTGAAATCGCGGAAGAAGCCGGCGCCGAAGAAGAAGACACCAGCGGAGCAAGTCGATCTCGACGAGATCGACTGGGATGGACTCGACCAGGAAGAACTGGACTTCAGCGCGCCGCCGCCAGCGCCGAAGCCAGCCGAAGCGACGCGCATCAAGGCCCCGGCCTCACCGCCACCGGTCCTGCCAAAAGGCGAGCCCGAGGACGAATTCCTCGCCCTGGAGCGCGCCCTGCCACCGGGACAGCTAACAGCCGCCCAGCGCGACGAAGCCATGGCGCAACTGCTCAGGACCAGCCTGCACCTCCCCACGCCGGCACCCGGCGAGAAGCATGTGGTGCTGGACATGGACGACGGCAGCTACGTGCCGGTCGCCACGCACCCGACTGCGGCGGCCATCGCACTCGGCCATCTCGCCGATAGCCTGCAACAGCGCAAGGGCGCACAGCTGCTGCGCGAGTTGCGCGGCAAGGAGCTGGGCCTGCTGGTCGTTGCGCGCAATCCACAGAAGCCCTCGGTGGCTCGGCTGTGGAAGATCCAGCCGGAAGACCTCTGAGGGAAACACCCTGTAGGAGCGAGCTTGCTCGCGAATCTCCTGGCAGCGGAGCAGGGCCGTTCGCGAGCAAGCTCGCTCCTACGAAAAGCCCCCAGTTCAAAGATCACGGATCAGCGCCAGGCGCACGCCGAACCCCAGCAGAATCCCGCCGAAACCCCACTGCTGCACACGCTGCATCGCCCTGTGCCGCGCCAGCCAGCGGCCCATGCGCTCGCCGCTGATGGCGTAGAAGCTGTCGAAACCCAGCCCGACCATCACCAGCACGCCGCCCAGCAGCGCGAACTGCAGCGCCAGCGGGCCGTTCTGCGGATGGATGAATTGCGGCAGCAGCACCGAGCAGAACAGCAGTGCCTTGGGGTTGAGCAGATTGGTCATCAAACCCCGGCGAAATGCGCGCCGATAACTGACTGTGGATAACCCTGCCGCGCCGGCCCCCGCCGGCAAGCCCAGCGGCGCGCGCAGCAGTTGCAGACCGATCCAGGCCAGGTAGAGACCGCCGCCGATGCGCACGACATCGAAGGTCCACGGTGCCGTGCGGAAAAGCAGCGCCAGCCCGGTCGCCGCCAGCGCAACGTGGCAGCCACGTGCCAGGCCGAGCCCCAGCGCAGTCGCCAGAGCGGCGCGGCAACCGTCACGGGCACCGGTGTGCAGCAGGAGAAGCATGTCCGGCCCCGGCAGCAGATAGACCATCGCCAGGGCCAGCAGGAAGACGCCGATATCCACAAGAGCCACTCCGAAGAAGTCGTTGTGGATAGGGATTCTATGCCTGAACGCCGAGGCAGGTGCTTGCGTAATCAGTCAGCCTGACTCTGATAATTGGCATATCCTGCCAACCAAAGACCAATCGAGTAGCCACTCATGCCAAGTCCTAAACTGGATACCTACGACCACCGCATCCTCGCCGCCCTGCAGCGCGACGGCCGCCTGACCAACGTGCAGCTCGCCGAGAAAATCGGCCTCTCGCCCTCGCCCTGCCTGCGCCGGGTGCGCCTGCTGGAAGAGGCAGGGATGATCCGTGGCTACCACGCCGAACTGGGCCGCGACGAAGTCGGCCTGGGACTGACGGTTTTCGTCGGCGTGAAAGTGGAGCGCCACAGCGACACCAGCGCCGCCGCCTTCCGCCAGGCAGTGATCGACCTGCCGGAGGTCATCTCGGTGCACCTGGTCAGCGGCGAGTCGGACTTCCTCCTGCAAGTGGTGCTGCCCGACCTGCGCGCCTACGAGCAGTTCCTCACCGGCACCCTGCTCAAGCTGCCGGGCGTCAGCGACATCCGCAGCAACTTCGCCATCCAGACGGTGAAGGAGTCCGCGCCCCTGCCGCTGCGGCACCTGCCTAGGTAGCAAAAAACCGCAGGAATGCGCGCAGGTCCGCCTGCGCCTGTTCCACGCTTGCAGGGATGAATTGCACTTGGCTGTGCGCCGGGCATTGCGCCAGGCGACCGATATCCAGCGGGTGCAGTACGCCCAGCAGCGGGTAGCCGCCCATGGTCTGCCGGTCGGCCAGCAGGATGATCGGCTGGCCGTCCGGTGGCACCTGGATGGCACCCTCCACTATCCCCAACGACCATTGCCGGCGAGGCGCGCTCAGTGCTTCGCCGCGCAGTCGCACGCCCATGCGGTCGGATTGCGGACTGACCTGCCAAGGCTGTTCGAAGAAGCCCTGGCGCTGCTCCTTGCTGAAAGCATCCGGACCGGGCAGCACGCGCAACGGCGGTGGCTCGCGATAATCAGGGCGATACGGCCAGGGCACGCGTGCCCCGCGGGCGAAACGTTCGCCCAAGGCTGCGCACTCCAGGAGGTCACCGGCCGCCAGCGGCTGGCCATTGCCGGCCAGTCCGCCCAGCTTTTCCCGCGTCTGAGTCGAGACGCTGCCCAGTATCGGAGCCGCCTGGAAGCCTCCGGCGGCGGCGAGGTAGGCACGCTGCCCGGCGCGGGCGAAGCCCAGCTTCAGGCGTTGCCCGACTCCTACGCGAAAGCGCGACCAACCCGGCAGGGGCTCACCGTCCAGGGTTGCCGGCAGCTCGGCGCCGGTCAGCGCAAGCCAGGTATCCGCCAGCACTTCCAGCTCCAGGCCGCCCAGCGCGATCTCCAGCAACGGCATGCCCTGCGTGTTGCCAAGCAGGCGGTTGGCCCAGGCGGCGGCGTGTTTATCCACAGGGCCGCCGGGTGATACGCCCTGGCGCTGCCAACCTTGCCGGCCGCCATCCTGCAGCAGGCACAGCGGACCGCAGGCGATCACCTCGAGGCTCATGGTTCGCCTCCGGCCGCGCGATAAGTCTCCTCATCGATGGGCACGAAACGCACGAGATCGCCCACCGCCAACGGGCAGGGCGGCTCGCGCTGCGGATCGAACAGGCGATGCGTGGTGCGCCCGAGCAGATGCCAACCACCGGGCGAAGCCTGTGGATAAACCGCCGTCTGCCGCTCGGCGATGGCCAGGCTGCCGGCGGGCACGAGCGTGCGCGGCG